>JAAZKI010000155.1 GCA_012799905.1 Lentisphaerota bacterium
AGCCGTAGCGGCGGCGCCGGCGAGCGACAGCGAAGCAAGCCGCCGCTACCCATATCTTCCCACACATACTCCCATTATGGAATCACCCCCTCCCACCCGCTCCCGCTCCCGCCTGGCGTCACTAGCGCGCCTCGCATTGCGCCTGGCCGGCATCGCCCTGGCTATTTTCCTCCTGTATGTAACCCTGCGCAGCACTGACGCCGACTTCTTCGGCAGCCTGCGCACCGCATCCCGTCCCCTGCTGTTTCTCGCCTTTTTGTGCATCAGCAACTCGCACGTCGTCGGCGCTTTCCGCTGGGGTCGTCTCTTGCAGGTACAGGGCATCCATCTCCCCTTCAGACAACTCTTCCGCCTGACTCTGATCGGCGTCTTCTTCTCCGCTGTCATCCCCGGTGGAGCCGCCAGCGGCGACGTGATCAAAATGGCCTATGCCACCCGAGCCGCCCCGCACAAACGCACAGAAGCCGCCTGCACCGTC
Source organism: Lentisphaerota bacterium (assembly GCA_012799905.1). Taxonomy (GTDB): domain Bacteria; phylum Verrucomicrobiota; class Lentisphaeria; order Oligosphaerales; family Oligosphaeraceae; genus JAAZKI01. Next base: position 479 of record JAAZKI010000155.1, read on the forward strand.
GCCATTGACCGATTGGTCGGACTAGCCGGATTATTCGCCGTCGCCGTGCTCGTCACCCCCGCCTTGCTCTGGCAATATCCGGATTTGCCTTTCCAGCAGCCGGTCATCGGCCTTGGCCTGGCTGCTGTCTGGGCCGGCGCTCTCGCCTTTGTCTGCGCGTACATAGCGATCCTCGCCCGAGCCTGGACTATGCGCCGCAAAATCTTCCGTGCCGCCGCCTGCTGGATAGCTCACCGTCTGCCGCCGAAAATTCTTGACCTCATCCTGAAAATCATCGCTGCCGTTGATCTCTACAAGTCCAACCAGTCCGTCTTGTTCACGACTCTTCTGTATTCCATGTTTGTTCACGCCATGCTTGGCCTCGCCGTGTTTTTCGTCGGCCGCGCTTTCCATGAACAGACCATGACCATGCTTCAGTACATGCTCGCCACCCAGATTGCCAATGCCACCGGCGTCATCCCCCTCACCCCCGGCGGAGTCGGCTTGCGCGAAGCTGTCACCGCCGCTCTGTTCACCGCTTTCAAGGCAGAGCCCGCCAGCGTCGTCGCCACCATCCCGATTGTTAATACTCTTATCTCCACCGCCTGGGCACTCATCGGAGCCGTCGCTTGGCTCCTCCAGACCACACCAACGCCACATCGCCCCTAATTTCTGCCCTTCACTTCTTTGCCCTTTACAAATTTCAATATACATTAAACGGTTGGTTTCCTTCTCCATCTTTACGGATTAACACATCAACATGCCATCCATGCAACACCTCATCGCCAAAGCCTCTGTCCTCATTGAAGCCCTGCCGTACATCCAGGATTTCGCCAACTCCGTCGTCTTGGTCAAATTTGGCGGCAGCGCCATGGAAGACCCCGAAGTCACCCAATCCGTGCTCCAGGACATCGCCTTCATGGCATCTGCTGGCATGCGCCCAATCGTCGTCCACGGCGGTGGAAAAGCGATTACCGCCGAAATGAAAAAACGGCAGATTGAGTCGCGCTTCATCAATGGCCTGCGCTACACCTGCGAAAAAAGCATCAGCGTCGTCGATGAAGTGATGCATCGCAACATCAACCCGAGCCTGGTCAAACAACTCGCCGCCTGCGGCGCAAATCCCGCCCCGATGTCCGGCAAAGACATCCTCCGAGCCCGGAAAATCACCACACGCGACCAGGAAACCGGCGAACCAATCGACCTCGGCTTCGTCGGCGAAGTGATCAATGTCGACACGCCCCAAATCAACTGGGTGATGGAACGCGGCCAAATCCCGGTCATCACACCGCTGGCCTGCGATATGAATGGACAAGTCTACAATATCAACGGCGATATGGCCGCCTGCGTCATCGCCGCCATGCTCAAGGTGCGCAAGCTGGTCTTCCTCAGCGATGTGCCAGGAGTCCTCCGAGACCAGGACGACCCGAAATCCCTCATCTCCACTATCCAGGCCAAAGACATCCCCGACCTGGCCGCCAACAAAGTCATCACCGGCGGCATGCTGCCAAAACTGCAAAGCGCAGCCCAGGCCATCGCCGCAGGAGTCGATAAAGTACATATGATCGACGGACGCCTGAAACACTCACTGCTGCTCGAAATATTCACCGACCACGGCATCGGAACCGAAATCGTCTGAAATATCTACCCACCCCGAAAGAACCCACCATGATCGTCCCCCAACTTGGACTATCCGGCAAATCACTGCTGAAACTGGCAGACCTGACCGACCAGCAAGTGCTTGGACTGGTTGACTTCGCCATCGACCTCAAAGCCCGCAAAGCAGCCCGTGAACACCTGGACGAACCGCTCCTGAAAGGACGAAATATCGCCCTCATCTTCCAGAAATCCTCAACCAGAACCCGCTGCGCTACAGCCGTCGCTGTCAGCGATGAAGGCGGCAGCACCGAATACCTCAACCAGACCGATATCCATTTAGGTAAAAAAGAAACAGTCAAGGATACAGCCCGCGTACTGGGACGCCTCTTTGACGGCATCCTCTTCCGCGGCTTCGCCCACGAAACCGTCGAAGAACTGGCGCGCTTCGCCGGAGTGCCAGTCTGGAATGGACTGACCGACCTCTGGCACCCAACCCAAATCCTAGCTGACCTGCAAACCATCAAAGAATACTTCGGACAAGTGAAAGGGCTGAAGCTGGCATTCCTCGGAGACGGACGCAACAACGTCTGCAACTCCCTGATGCGAGGCTGCGCCAAAGTCGGCATGGACATGGTTGACGTCTGCCCGCCCGAGCTGGCTCCAGACCCGGCACTGTTCGCAGCCGCCCAAGACGACGCGCGCCGCAATGGCTGCACCGTCAGCGTCTCCCATGACCCCATCAACGGCGTGAAAGGAGCCCATGTCCTTTATACAGATGTATGGGCATCCATGGGCGAGGAAAGCGTCTTCAATCAACGACTCGAACTGCTCCGGCCCTTCCAAGTGACAATGGATATGGCCAAACGAACCGGAAACCTGGAGTCAGGAAGACTCATCTTCCTCCATTGCCTCCCAGCCTTCCATAACCACGATACCGACATGAGCCGAGAATGCGGCGCACTCGAAGTGACCGACGAAGTGTTCGAAGCGCCGTTCTCCAAAGTCTTCGAAGAAGCCGAAAATCGTATGCATACCATCAAGGCGATGATCCTGGCATCACTCGCCTGAAGAACACGCCAAGTCCCACCGTCAGCAACTAACACCCCAAACCAGCCGACCACCCATGTTAAAAAGAAAGCGCCTTGACGAAATTTCCTGGGAAGACTTCAACAGCCTCAGCCTGGAGGAAAAAGCACCGTACCTGGTCCAGGCCAGCGGCCGTCCCTATCACGTCCTGATCGCCCAGCAGTTCGACCGAGAGCAGCTCGACGGTCTCTGCGACCTGGCAACGCGCATAAGACGCATCGCCAAAAGCCGCGAAGGCATGCGTTTCCTCTCCGACTTGCTCTGCCACAAACGCGCCATGCTCGACTTCACCCAGCCCTCCAGCCGAACCTTCCTCTCCTTCTACGCAGCCTGCCAAATCCTCGGCATCCGACCCGCCGAAGTCCGAGACCCGTCCATCTCCTCCGAAATGAAGGGCGAATCCCGAGAAGACTCGGTGCGCACCTTCAGCTCCTATTTCGATATGATCATCATGCGCACACCTCTCCAGGGATTCGTCGAAAAAATGGTCTGGGAACTGTCCAACACCGAAAGACCGCTCCCAATCATCAACGCTGGCTCCGGCAAAGACCAACACCCGACCCAGGCACTACTTGATATCTACACCCTGCAACGCTCATTCGAAAAAACCGGCGAATTGGCCAACAAACACATCGTCTTCTGCGGTGACCTCGCACGCGGACGAACCGTCCGCTCACTCTCAAGACTGCTGACCTACTACCCAAATATCCGACAAACCTTCGCAGCACCGGAACACCTCCGAATCGGACAAGATATCATCGATGAATTGACCTCCCTTAATGTCGATTTCGACGTCACCACCGACTTCAAGTCAACCATCCCCACCGCTGACGCTATCTACATGACCAGAATCCAAGACGAGTGGGACAAGACAGCCGGCGAAAGCTCACACTTCAACTTGCAGGACTTCTCCCTGACCGTCGAAGATATGAAACGACTCCCACATACCTCTGTTGTTATGCACCCACTGCCACGCCGCCACGAAATTGAGACGGCTATCGACAGCGACCCACGCGCCGTCTACTGGCGCCAGATGCGAAATGGCATGTGGATACGCTCAGCCCTAATCGCAACCATCTTTGGACGCGACCAGGAAATCACCCACTATTATATGATGAATCTAAAATGACCCACGGCGCCACCGCGCTTATCCCACCACCCGAAACCACGACATTATTGCCATGGAATCCAAGCTCCTCTACGCCACCCAAGACGGCGTCACCCTATTTCAAGTCATCGGCCGAGGCACATATAAAATCTGCCCGAGCTTCCGTAAATGCTGCGAAGACCTCCTCGCCGCCAAAGACGTGACCGGCGTCACCATCGACTTATCGCAATGCGAGTCCATGGACAGCACCTTCATGGGCATCATGGTCATGCTTGGCATCAAGTCGCGCGGGAAAATTCCACTCCTCGTCGTCAATGCCAAGCCTGCCCATCGGACTCTCCTGGACGGCATCGGCGTATCCCGCGTATGGCGTTTCGTCGACGAGCCGGTGACTGACCTGAACTGGCACAACCTAGCTCAGGCCTCCGCCGGCGCCATCAAAGACATGACCAGCCTCGCCCCAATCATCCTTGAAGCGCACCAGGCTCTGATTGACCTCGACCCCGCCGCCAACCTCCCAAAATTCAAAGACGTCGTCGAGCTGCTCAAAGCCGAACAACAGCCTTAAATATCTTGTCCAGTGCCCGGACTTCAGTCCAGGTATTACCAGCCATTACCCAAAAAAAGGTGAAGAAATGTCATTCCCCCGCCTGCAACTCCTTGCCGCCGCTTTTCTCGCTGCTGTCGCCATCACAGTAGCGCAAGATAAGATCGCCTACCTCGATATGGAAAAAATCTTCGAGGGCTACTACAAGACTGTCAACGCCAACATCGGCTTTGAGCAGCGCAAGCAGGATTTCGAAGACCGTCTCCAGCTCATCCGCGATGAACTCAACTCCCGCATCGGTGAAGTCCGCAAACTGGAAGCCGAAGTCAAAAACGACCTCCTCGGCGCTGATGCTCGCGAAGAAGCCCGTCGCAAATTGCAGCAGAATTTCGACCGTTACACCGCCATCCGCGAAGAACACGACCGTTTTCGTCAAAGCGGCATGCAGGAATTACAGAGGATCAGGGCCAGCACTGAAGAAGAATTAGTCGAAGACCTCCTCTCCGTCATCAGAAAATTTGCCACTGACAACGGTTATACTCACGTAATTGAAGTCAGCGGAAAAACCTTCAACCGCATTCCTGTTTTCCTCATCTACCCCGAAAATTCTGACATCACCTCAGAAATCCTCAAACTCATCAACATTGGCCACGAGGAGGAATACGTTCAGGCTCAAAAGCGTCTTGAGGACATCCGCAACAAAAGCAAATCTGCCTCTGCCGAGGGCGGCGCTGCTCCCACCGAAGCCCAGCCCAACCCCTGACCGCACCTACCGCACCAAGTCGCATCCTACCGCCCACCCCGCCCATCTCTCGCTTACCATACATCTCTCGCTTACCGGAGCATGTAGTTCAAACTTTAGTTTGCTGTATGTCCCGCAGGCTTTAGACTGCCATACATCTCTCGCTTACCATACATCTCTCGCTTACCGGAGCATGTAGGAGTACATATTGCTCATACCATACATCTCTCGCTTACCATACATCTCTCGCTTACCGGAGCATGTAGTTCAAACTTTAGTTTGCTGTATGTCCCGCAGGCTTTAGACTGCCGTACGTAGTTCAAACTTTAGTTTGCTGTAT
>JAAZKI010000498.1 GCA_012799905.1 Lentisphaerota bacterium
AAATGGAGTCGTAAATGTTAAAAATTTTCAGCATGGGGAAAACTCCATTTCATTAAGTCGCCTATCTCGCTTTTTGTACAACATCCTGTGGTGGAATGAGAGACTTGTCACAGCGGTTGTGCTGGCAAACGTCTGGTAGTGCCCTTCCAGGGCACCACCTTGGGGGTCTGTCTATCCCCAGGCTGAAGCCTGGGGTTAAGCATGGTTAAGCGCCTACGGCGCAAATGCATGCAAGAATACTTTTGGCAGTCCATTATAAAAGTCGGCAATGTGCAAGATGTGGGTGATGGGAGCGACATTTGACACGGCTCGTCAGAATCATCGCCGTCTATCGGGGACGAAACTCACCTCCTGCATCCTGTTGGCTTACGGGTACCCATCGCATTTTGCACATTACCAAATAAATACCTCTTCCTGCCGATTGCAAACGGCTGTTTCAGTAATTTTCAAAAAACTTCCTTTTTAGGGCAATGGGTCAGTCTTTTGTAGTGCCTTTACAAGGCACTATCTTGGGGCATGCCTTCCCCCAGGCTGAAGCCTGGGGTTAAGCATGGTTAAGCGCCTACGGCGCTTGGGGGTACGCCTGTAAGCATGATACATTTTTGCTGGCTGGAGGCCTGTGGATGTCACGTGTCTTGGCTTCTCAGTCCATTAATGTCCACGTTCTGTCCATGTCCATGCGCCTACGGCGCTTGGGGGTACGCCTGTAAGCATGATACATTTTTGCTGGCTGAGGCCTGTGGATGTCACGTGTCTTGGCTTCTTAGTCCACTCAGGCGCTGAGCGGCCTACATTCGTCATTCTTCTGCTTCTTCCAGTCTATCGCTGCTGATTGCCTTTTTCCAGTTTTGGCTTTTAGCTTCTTGTTCGCCTTCGAGGAATTTCTTTTTCAGGGCGGCGGCGTCCAGGGTCATATCTGATTCGAAATAGGCTTTGGCGGCTTTTCCGACGCCGTAGGTGACGCCGGCAGCGATGGGAATTTTCAGGAAGGGCAGAAAGCTGGCGGCTAGTTTTCCGGCCGCTGAGCCGCCGAGGCAGCCAAGAAGCATGGTGATGATTGTCTCGTTGACCGCAAAGCCATACACGTTGCCAAGCTTGTGAATCATGTAAATCTCGTTGGCGACGAGTGGGCCGACATCGGCGAGCGGGAGCGGCACAGCGGCAATGGCGGCGGCACGGCCAGCCGCCCATTGGATGATGCTGGCCGCTTCAGACTCGGTGCGCCGCTTCCAAGCATCGCGCATATTGACGTAATATTGCTGCCAACGCTCATTGAACTCCGCCACCTCCTGGCCAGCCTCGGCAATGGCCGGCTTGGCCAACGCCAGGGTTTTGCTTAACAACTTGTCGAGGCCATTTTTCTGGTGGCTGGAAATCATCACTATCTGGTCGGGCGAGACCAGGTCAAAGAGAGCTTTCTGGAAGTCCTCAATGTGATTGCGGCGCATTAAGTCGACTTTAGTGACGATGACCAGCACGCGGTCGCGGAACGCCTCGATCATCCGGGCATCAGCTGGTTGGACGCGGGCGTCGCTGCCGCTGAGGCAATACCAGACTAGGTGGATGCATTGCTCGGCGTCGTTGGAGTCAAGTCGACGGACTACTTCGGACATGAGCAGGTTCAGGTAGGATTCGATGGGGTTCTGGTCGGACGACGTCGCGTCATCGGGCGTAGCATGGACTTTGCCGGGTTCCATGCCTTCGCAATCGATGAAGTTGACGACTTCGGTTTGGTACAGGTCAAAGCCTTCGGTGGTGGGACGGGCATCGCCGATAGCGTCGTCGGGAACAGTTCCGGCATGGGTCATGGCCTGGATCAAAGAGGTCTTGCCGACTCCGGTTTTACCGCAGACAAGGATGTTGGGTTTCATGTGTTCTTTGCCTTTCGTTGTATTGGACGGTGCGTGGGTTGGGCGGTTTATCGGTCTGGCCGCCAGGCATACGCCTTTGCGGTTTGCCTGGCGGCCGGCGTCGTGTGTGGATTATGCGTTCGCCTTGTTCTTTTTATATTCTTCGTAGAAGCGTTTGAACAATTCGACGTCGAATCCCAGGTCTGGCGCTGGTTGTCCCTTGATTTTGGCGATGGCGCTCTCCTCGAAGTTCTTTTTCACGTACATGCCCATGGCTCCGGTGATGGCGCCGGCGACAGTCGCATGGATGGCGTTGCCGAGGAATGGGATGAACTTGAGCAGGCTGCTAGCGAGGAACATTCCGCCAAGGCGGGCGACAAAGGGCAGGGCAGACTGCTTGATGGCTTCTGCCTTGAGGCCGTAGAGTGCGGCCAAGCTCCCGATCATGGTCACCTGCATGGGAACGAGGATGGCGGCATCAGACAAGGGGATGGGGGTGGCGCCCACGCCGACAGCGGTGGTGACAGCGGTGGCGATGATGGCCTTGGCTTTGCCAGCCTTGGCATAGACAGCGCTGATTTTGGCTTCCTGGTCAACGCGCTGGGCCTCCATGAAGGCGTCTTGGTAGGCTTCCGGAAGCATGGCGTAGGAGAGCTCCATCAGCTCTTTGCAGCCCTGCGAGCCGCCTTCCTCGTCAGTAGTGAAGACGATGCGCTCCGCTGGGACGCCCATATCCAGGATTTCCTGGCGGAGAGCTATACGCTGGCTTTCCCGGGTGCAGTCATTTTTGGTGATCACCACCACGACATTTTTGGGGGTGAAAATGTTGGAGATCAGGTTCCGGTCACATTCGGTCACGCGGGCGCCAGGACCTTGGATGGTGTACCAGACCAGGTGGATGTGGTTGTCGACATTGGGGTCGTCCTGGCGTTGGCGGATAAAGCGTCGGGTTTCGTTGGTGAATGCCTCTTCGGTTTCGCCCAGTTCCAGGCCTTTGGAGTCATAGATGCTGATCAGGTCATTTTGGTAGTGGTCGTAGCCGGTAGTCCTGGGCTTGCCGACGCCGATAGCGTCTTGCGGCACAATGTCACCGAGGATGGCGCGGATGAGCGAGCTCTTGCCGCTGCCAGTGTAGCCGCAGACGAGGATGTTCGGCCGCTTGCCAAATCGGGCGCGGGCTTCTTCGTATGACTCATTGAAGGCGGCTTTGACGTCGTAGTTTTCCATGTTGGCTTTGGCTTCGCTGTGTTCCATGTTGGTTCTCCTGGGTTGTTGGGTTTCAGTTTCGGTTTCCGGGTTGGGGACGGCGATGGTGAAATCAGTTAAGGTGGCGCCATAATAGTGTTGCATGGCTTGTTCGACATCTTGAAGCGTGGCCTCTTTCGGCAGGCGCAGTTCCGGTCGGATGAGGCCGAGAGAGTCGTGCAGCGTCTGCGAGGAATGTGTCCTGGCTATCATGGCCTCGAATAGGGAGACGGCGATGGCGTTGCGGGCGAAGACTCGACAGGGGCCGAAGTCAGCTGGGGAGACGGCGCGGATGCCCTGACCCTTGCGGACGGTCAGAAAGACCCGGTGGCTCAGGTAGAAGGCGAGGCGGCCGTCAGGTGTCGCCAGCAGGGCGCCGAAACGCATCAGGCTCATGGCTGCTCCTCCTTTGTCAAGGCGTCCAACCGCTTGCAAAGGATAGCGTCCATCGCTTCGGCGACTGCTTGCATGCGTTCAAGGAAGGCGGTGAGGATGGCGGTGGGCTGCGGCTGTTCCCAGACCCAATCAGCCGGTTCCCGGGGGAAGATGATCGGCTGGGTGTCGTGGATGCGAATGAGGTCGTCATGGATGACGAACAGAGTCTGCGCATAGTCGTGCACCTTTTGGCTGGCTTGTTGTTTCCAGGTAAAGTCGTCAAACGTATTCGCGGCCATAACGGCCGTGGCGGCCTCGCAGAAGAGGTCTTCGGCCAGGCGCAGGCGATAGCTCAAGTCAAAGGACATTTCCTTGAGCATGATAAGATGAAGTTGGCTGGTCGCAACGGACATGGCAGGCGCTTGGGGATGGGGTGAAAGGAAGGTGGGATAGAGTTTGGATTTTGCAAGGGGCAAGAATGTACTTGGCAGTGTCTGGCAATAACTTTAATGACGGGGGGCTGACAAAAGATGTCAGGGGAGATAAAAAAGGTGCTTTTTTTTAGGGGCGAGGTTTTTTTTAGGGGCGAGGGGCTTTTTTAGGGGCGAGGGGCGAGGGGCGAGGGGCTGAATGCTGAATGCTGAATGCTGAATGCTGAATGTTGAATGCTGAGGCGCATTTCATAATTCATAATTCATAATTCATAATTCATAATTCATAATTCGTTAGGGGCGAGGGGCG
>JAAZKI010000502.1 GCA_012799905.1 Lentisphaerota bacterium
CCAGCCACTACCGACTTCCTGGCGCTCGGAAAAGATACTCCAGCTGCGGCTTCCACCATTGTCGCCATGCTTTCCGACGCGGAAAATATCTACCTCGGCATTCGCTGCCAGGAGCCGGACAAGGTCACGGCGCAGCAGGTCGACAATGGCCTCGTCATCTGGCGGGACGATGTGATTGAAGTGTTTTTCGGCCCCTTGTCCAGCGATCGGCAGCTGAGCCAATTTGTTATTTGCGCTGGCGGCGGGCGCTACCAGGGCTATGGCAATGAAAGCACCCTGCCGGTGGACTATGCCGCTTGGGAGGGCAAGGCGAGCGTCGGCGATGGGTTCTGGCAGGCCGAATTGCGAATACCGTTCCGGTGCCTGGCCAAAACAGGCTTTGGCGCTGATGGCGATACGATTTCCTTCAATGTCTCCCGGCAGCGACGCGCGGCCAAGGAGCTGTCGACTTGGTCCCGACTGCGCGAATCGTTCCATGAAGTCGAAAATTTCGGTGTCCTTGCTCTGGTTGATTTCAATGCTGCCCTGACTAAGCTGACCGGCCAGACTGGCGCCGACGTCGCTGACGCCGAGGCTTTTGCCCAGGCGCTGCATGACTACGACCAAAAGCAGCAGCAAGCGCAGTATGAGCGCTTGGCCAATCGCAAATTTGCGGTGGCGCCAGTGCCGGTGACTGCCAATTTTGCGATTCCGTTTATCCCGGAAGAAGTATTTTCGCCGGTTGACGAGATTACGGTCACGGCAGCAGTCAATGAATTGAAAGGCGTGCCCATAGCCCTGGCGAACCTGACTGACCTCCCCGCCGAATACCAGGTCATCCTGGAGACGAAAGGCCGCTATAATGGCAAATGGGGTCTGGAGGGATTTCCGCCTGAGCAGTTCGTCATGCGTCAGGCCGTGCGCTTCAAGGACAGCGACGACGATCCCGGCAGCCTGCGACTCGATCCTCTCCCAAAGATGAATCAGGCCAGCACGCTGATGGTTCTGCCCAAGGAGGCCGGACTGGTCTGGCTGGACTTTGACACTACTGGCGTCGCCCCAGGGAGCTATGAAGGCCGCCTGCGCATCATTCCGCTCAGCGAGGTGGCTAAGTGGGAATCAATCAAGGGCGCCTACTGGAACCGCAAGTACACCGGCGATATGCAGGACATCCCGTTTACGCTGGTCGTGCGCAATATCGTCCTCGACCGCGACCCGAGCCTGCCTATGGGATTCTTCCAGGCGGCTGACAATGAACTCTGCTTTAAGATGATGATTGACATCGGCGTCCGCAACATCGGCTTGTTGCCGTGGTCGTTTCGGTTCCCGGTTGACGACAAGGGCGACATCATCCCAGACGGCGTCACCGAGAAGCTGCAAGAGCAGGGCGCCATCGTGACCCAGCACGAGGAATGGGCCCGAAAATATGGCGTCTCCCTGACGTATTTCATCGGCTTCTCAGCGTATGATGCTTTCGGACAAGTCTATGGGCTGTCCAGAAAACCCGAAAGGAAAAAGCAGGTCTGGCCGCAGTGGATCAAGGCCCTGGAAGGCTATATGCGGTCTTTGGGCGTGGAACCGGAGCGCTATGTCATCGAAACCTGGGACGAACCGCATCCGGATAAGTTTCCGGAATTGCTTGAGTCGCATCAATTAGCCAAGGCAGGCTCAAGCCGGGTTCGCCTCTCGCTGACCCTGGGAGCGCATATCATGCCAGTTGATAAAATGGCCAGCCTGGCGCCTTATACCGACGAGTGGACGCTGTGGTCGGACGGCTATTTCCAACGGCCGGAGCACGTGCAGCTTATCCGCGAACAGCAGCAGCGCGGCGTCCTGATTCGCCACTATACGTGCGACACCAGCATGCGTTCGTCCCTGGCTCGCCGCTATCGGCGCAACAATTGGTTCGGCGAATACCATCGCCTGGACGGCAATGAGATGTTCCATTTCGCTGACACCTACGGCGGCCGCGGCGCGTCTGACTGGAAGGTCACAACCCGCGGAGGCATCGTTTACAAGCTGTTTGACGAATATATGCCGTCCATTCGCTATATGGCCTTGCGCCAGGGCATGACCGACGTCAAGTACTTGGCAGCGCTGCGGAAACTGGCGGCCGGCAATCCGGAAGCGCAAGCCTTCCTGGAGGCCGCGCCCCGGCGAGTGGTGGTCGACTTCGGCCATGACCCGGCTATGCCGGACATCGTCCGCGCGGAAGCCGTAGAACTTATTCTGAAATTGCAGGCAGGAAAGGCGAAGTAACCGGGGGTTAGGCGCTGCGGGAACTGGTGGCCAGCTATGTCGGTCCAGGCGCTCATCGCTTGCAATTCCCGGCCGGATGTCAGCGAAATTTGACTAGGAGCGATTAGCGCTATGCACACCACGCCATCAAGCAGGAGGGTATCACTTATGACCAGGAATGCTCTTGCGCTTTGTTGTTTGTGCGCATGCGGGCTGCTGCCAATCAGGGCGGTGGACGCACCTGTCGCGGGAACCATGTTCTTCCAGGGTCAGGATGGCGTGGAGATAATAGCCATCCAGGATGCGCCCGCCCGCATGAAAGGCAACTTGTTCATAAACACCAGGCCGGATTATCCCATC
>JAAZKI010000565.1 GCA_012799905.1 Lentisphaerota bacterium
CCTTCAGGCGTCAGTACGGCATACGTCAACGTGGAGTCTGTACTACAAGCGCTCATTGCAAAACGTTACACATTAAACAAAATTTCCGTGTATTCCGCGTGTTCAGTGGTTACAAAAACAATCCTATAAAAAATCAGTGTTCATCTGTGTCCATCCGTGGTTAAAAATAGGTTGTGGACGACCGTCCACCCTAAGTCTTTTCGTGTGGTTCGTGGTTAAAAAATCCTTTTCGGATGGGGTCTATGTAGTTCCAGCTTCAGCTTGCAGTATGTTTCACGCTTTTGACGCTTCTGCCGCTGTATGGCTGTCTTTCCCCGTACAACACACCCCAAAAAAATCTACGTCATCAGCGTAATCTGCGGATAAAACAACAGTTTCTCGCCCCTCGCCCCTCGCCCCTCGCCCCTCGTATCAATCGCTGGCCAATTACTCTATTTTCTTCTTGTCAGCCTTGCACTTCCAGCGTGCCGGGGTACATTGTTTTATAAGAGTTTTTTCCCGCAACAAACGCTTCATTTTCAATCTAAGGAGACTTTATGTCACGGCGTCGAATCTTTGCACTGCTAAGCGCTCTTGTCCTAGCGACGGTTCCGGTCTTGGTTCAGGCACAGGACACGGCTGCCACCCGGCCGTCCAATCCCAAAAAGATAATTGAGTACGGCTGGGACGTTCCCTTCACCAGCTATGTCCGCGACAACATCAGAGCCATGGAGCAGCTGCCGTTTGACGGCTTGATCTTCAAACTGCACGCTGGCGGCCAAGTCATGGTTCAAAGACCCATCCCTGAAGAAAAGTTCGCCACTGACTTCGCCGCCGCCCCCGAAATCAAATGGGACAAGTTCACGGACAACTTTGTCATGATGTGGGCGGCCTCTGACCAGGACTGGTTCAACGACCAGCACTGGGAGGCGATTCTGCACAACGCCAAGCTGATCACCCGGGTGGCCAAGCTCTCCCGTTCGGTCGGCATCTGCTTTGACCACGAACCATACGGCTTCAATCCCTGGAATTACACCATCACCCAGCACAAAGACACCAAGACGTTCCCGGAATACGAAAAGATGGTGCGCCAACGCGGCAGCCAGTTCATGCGCGCCGTTGAAAGCGAATACCCGGGCCTGACCGTCCTGACCTTTTTCCAGCTGAGCTATTTCTCCCAGCTGCTCATCCCCATGGACCCGGCCAAGCGCCAGGACCAGCTCTCCACCATGAGCTATGGCCTGCTGCCCGCCTTCTTAAATGGCATGCTTGAGGCTGCCAGCCCTGGCGTCAAAATCATCGACGGCAACGAGAGCGCCTACTACTATACAGACAAACACCCCTACTACGAAGTCTTCCACCGCATCACCCAGCGCGCTAAGCTGCTCATCGACCCGCAGCTCTGGAGCCGCTACCGCAACCAGATGCAAGTCGGCCAGGCTCTCTATATTGACCAATACTTCGGCCTCCGCGCCCGCAAAGTGCCGGGACACTACCTCGAACTGGAAGACCAGCAGAAATGGTTTGAACACAACGTCTACTATGCCCTGACCACTACCGACGAATACGTCTGGTGCTACAGCGAAAAAATGAACTGGTGGAAGGACAAGGACGTCCCGGTCGGCTGCGCTGACGCGATTCGCTCTGCCAAGCAAAAGGTCGCTGCGGGCAAGCCGCTTGGCTTCGACTTGGCGCCAATCATCAAAAAAGCGACTGAGACCCAAAGGGCCGAAATCGCCAAACTGCTGAAAATCAAAAAGGCCGATATTGCCCGCGCCACGACCTCCCCGCCAGTTATCGACGGCAAGCTGGATGACGAATTCTGGAAAACAGCCACCGCCCTGATCCCCTTCGGACCGCTGGCTGAAACCAACAAGAAACTGACCGCTGAAACCACCGCCAGAGTCAGCTATGATGACAAGGCGCTCTACATCGCGGTGCGCTGCCAAGAGCCTGAGATGAAAAAAATAGTTACAGGAGGCATCAGGCATGACGACGACGCCATCTGGATGGGAGATTCCCTCGAATTCTTTTTTGGCGTTGACGGCAAGACCCTGCCCTTTACGCATTTCATAATCAACCCGGCCGGCGTAACCTGGGATGCTTTGCACACGCCGGAGACTGACACCAGCTACAATCCCACCTGGCAACGCGCCGTCGCCAAGGGCGACCAGGAGTGGACTGTCGAAGTAGCATTCCCGTGGGAAGCACTTAAAATGAAGACCCCGACCCCAGGAACAGTGCTACGGGTTAATCTGTGCCGCCAGCGTTCAGGCGCTCATGAACTCTCCGCCTGGACACCTATGGCCGGCGGGTTCCTCGAACACGATCTATACGGTCACTGGACATTCCGCTGACCATTTTCACCACCACCAGCAAGAAACCAAGCCAAGGAAGAAATCGATGAGCAAAAAAGTCAAAATCGGTATCATCGGCGCCGGAACGATTGGATCAGTCCATGCCGACGCGTTTGCGAAAGTCGCTGACGCGGAAGTCGTCGCCCTCTGTGACATCCTGCCGGATCGCCTGAAAGAGAAGGCCGCTCGCCATCAGGTCGCCAAGACGTACGCCACCCACCAATTGCTGCTGGCCGATCCCAGCATTGACGCGGTCACCGTCTGCGTTCCCAACTGCGCACACGCCCCGATCGCGATTGATGCGTTCAAGGCCGGCAAGCACGTCCTGTTGGAAAAGCCCATGACCATGAACGCCAAGCTGGGCCGGGACATCTGCAAAGCCCGCGACGCCGCTGGAAAACTCCTGCAAATGGGCATGGTTCGCCGCCAATCACCGGAAGCGGAAGTCATTCAGCAGGCCATTGCCAATGGCCGCCTCGGGAGCATCTATCAGATCAACATCAAGCAGATTCGTCGGCGCGGCATTCCCGGCCTGGGCGGCTGGTTCACCACCAAATCCCAGTCCGGCGGCGGCGCTCTCATTGACATCGCTGTCCACTCCGTTGACCTGGCCATGTGGGTGACCGACCTCTGGAACCCCACCCGCGTCAGCGCCAAGACGTATTCCAAGTTCGGATCGCCCATGCGCGACTATCGCTATGTCAGCATGTGGGCCGGCCCGCCGAATTACGACGGCACATTCGATGTTGACGACTACGTCGCCGGCATTGTGCGCTTTGGCAAGCAGGCCACCATGTCCCTCGAAGTGGCCTGGGCCTGCAACTCCGAACCGGTGAACTACATCGAATTCCTCGGCGACAAGGGCGGCATCAGACTCGGCGCCGGCGAGCCTATCCTGATGACCGAAATGGATGGCTATCAGGCTGATGTGAAGCTGCTCTATGACACTAAGCGCGACGCGTTCGCCGCTGAAATGGCCAAATTCGTCGCTGCCATCCAAGGCAAGGGCGAAGTCCCGGCTACTGGCGAAGAGGGTGTCATTGTCATGAGCCTGCTTGACGCCATCTACAAATCCAGCGAACTGGATCAAGAAGTCGCCGTCGAAATACCCTAATCCGTCGGCATAAATCAACGCCGCTGGCCAACGATGCAAGTATCGTTGACCAGCGGTGTTTTATTTTTGCTCGCGGTCGATGATGGTGAAGGCGACAGTGGCTTTGACGCCGCCGGGGTCTTCGCCGTCGGCGTTGTGGGCATAGACCCGGAAGCCATTGAGGGTCTTGCTGCCGCCCAGGCTGTCACGCACTTTGATCTGGCCTTGTTCACAGAGGAAAGGCAGGCCATTGACCGCATCCAGGGGCTCTTCCGGCAGAAAGTCCAATGATTCCGGCCAGCGGCCCTGCTCCCGTCGAAAAGCTGCTGCCGCCACCCCGATGGCGACAGCCTGCCGCTGATCCTCGACCTCGCCATGCTTGATATGGAGGCGCGACAGCCCTGGCACAAACATAGTAAAAAGGAAGGGCAGCGAATCATAACGCACCCTGCCCGAGGTGACTTGTTCGGCGCGTTCTTTGGCTGTCAGACCTTGCGCGTCCTGGAAATAACTCGCGCTTTTGAGCCAATTGAGGGCAAGCCGATAGTCGCGCAACACCATAACCTTATAGACTGAACGCGGAAACAATGATTCCAGCATTCGTTGCCCTGGGTCAGCACTGAAGCCGAGGACTTCACGCAATTCATCGCCGCCTTTCAGGGCGAGCTCGAATATGCGCTGGAAGGACGCTGCTTCATCGCCGAATCCAAAGGCGAAAGCCTGACCCCAATCCGGTTTTCGCGCCAGGAGTACACGCCAGTCGCCATCGGTCAACGTCCCAGCAGCCAGGGGACGCGCCAAGGCTTGCAAGTACATTCTTTCAATGCTCATGGCCACCAGCTTAGCCATCAAAGTGGATTGGGAGAGCGACCAGTCGCGCAGGTGCTCCAAGTCAGCGCAACGCTCCAGGACGAGTTCACGGTCATCGTCATGAGCAAGCAAGTCACTGCAACAAAATCGCGCTGCCCGCCGGAAGGCAGTAAGTTCGGGATGTGCAGAGGCGGTTATCCAGTCTTCTGGGTTGTCATTCCGAACGCCTACGATCGGCATTTTTACCAATGCTTCCACGGCAGCGACAAAGTCCGACGCGTCGGTGCGGACCTTTTCCACGTAGGCGAGGTGTTCGTCCCGGCTGGCAGTCATGAAGTCAGGCACGTCAGTGTCCATCTTGAGATCGATAAGGGTTTTCAGCGGCTCTTCTGTTGGTGAGAGGCCCCCTGTGTCGGCGTCGCTTTGTAATGGCGCGAATTTGACGGTTTCGATTGGCGGCCCGAATGATACTAATTTTTGATAGCTGCTTGTGTTTTTTGTAGATTCTTCACGATTTTTCTTGAAAAAAACTTACAA
>JAAZKI010000417.1 GCA_012799905.1 Lentisphaerota bacterium
CATTCAACATTCAGCATTCAACATTCAGCATTCGCCCCTCGCCCCTAGAAAAAGCCCCTCGCCCCTCGCCCCTAGAAAAAGCCCCTCGCCCCTTTCCTGAGACCGCTGCTCGTCGGATTTCCGAATATCAATGAGTGCCCCCATTACTCAATGTCCGTATTCCTTTGAACACCCTGACCTCGCTTCTCTCTCTTTTGCTCGTTGCTCACCAGGCTGATATTGGCCGTCGGCTCTCCAGTTCCTCCTGCACGGCTGAGGGCAACTCCGGGAAGAAGTCCAGTCCAGTCAGCGCCTCAAGTTCGTCAATAGTGCATAGCGCCTGATTCAGGCTGGACAGGGTTGGGGCGTCGTGCTGGAAACGGAAGGCGATGGCGCGCAGGCGTCCGCACTGCTCATCCACCACGATCTTGTAAAAGGACTCGGGAATGGGAATGCCGGAGGGCAGTTCACGGATCAATTCCGGATTAAAGATGGGGCCGGTGATGATCCAAATCTCCTGAAAGCGTCCAGCATAATTGATCGCTTCGCGCAATTCCAATTTTTTCCAATCGCCGGCATTGAGGGCATGGCGCTGCGGCACGATGTTCGACATCAGAAACGTCTCCTGCTGCGCCTCCGGGCCGTAGCAGCGACCTATCCCAAAATTCGGGGCCAGGTGTCCGCGGTCAAAACCACTGCCGGTGTAATGCTCTGAACTGACTTGGGCAATCGTCCGCAAATCAGTCACAAATCCCACTGGTCGCGGCCCGGCCAGATTTTCTCGGCTGTCGAACAGGCGATACGCGACCCACGCCGGATTGCGACGGCGTTCGTCGTAGCCGACCCAATACGCCTGGTTGCGCAACACCCGCAAGGCGCCTGTAGTCGCCTCTGGCAAGCCGCCATACACAGGCGCATCGCCCGGGGCGTATTCACACGGAACGCCGTCGCCGCGATAGAGCTGCCATAAATCAACCGTCAGCTCCAGAAAGGTAGCCTGGTTCTGGCGCCGGAGATAATTGCCGCAAAGATGCTTGACTTCGGCTTTGCGGTCAGCTGGTTCGAAACAATGCCAAAGCCAAACCACGCCGGCAGCCAAAATCCCCAGCAGCACGGCCAGGCCAAGCCGCAGCCATTTCCGGTTCGCGCTGCCTTGTCGGCGGCTGCTTTTTCCTCGACTGCCTCCTCGTTTTGCCATGCCGCCGTCCTCCCTGGCTTAATCCTGACTTATCATCTATACAAAAAGAGACCCCCCAAGGCTGGGAGGTCTCTCGCAATCATGCCGACAGTTCTGGCGCTTGGTCTTCTTCAATCCGCCAGAACGTCACTCTGCAAAGCGCCCTCAAGCCTGGGCAGCCGCTTCCGCAACGCTTTCTTCAGTCACAGGAATCACGTTGATCTTGTTGCGCTTGCTCCGCACAAACTCGACGACGCCGTCGCACAGCGCGAAAATGGTGAAATCACGACCCAAGCCGACGTTGCGGCCGGGATGGAATTTTGTTCCGCACTGCCTGACGATGATGCTGCCAGCCGTCACGGTCTGGCCGCCGTAGACTTTTACGCCGCGGTATTTCGGATTGCTGTCACGACCGTTACGGCTCGATGACTGACCTTTCTTATGTGCCATGATGTCCCTCCTTATGGTCTTATTGGCTGCTATCTGATTTTGTGGGCATGAATCCATTAACGCGAATGAAGACATTAAATATACCATCAATCTGGAACAATGCAACGCCTGACCACAAAAAATGAGGAATTTTCCAGCACTTTGCGCAATGGCTCAGTCTTCTGTAGCGCCTTTACAAGGCGCCACTTTCGGGGCACGGCTATCCCCAGGCTGAGGTCTGGGGTTAAGCATGGTTAAACGCCGACGGCGCAAATAGATGTGGACATAGTGGACATGGTGGACATGGTGGACATGGTGGACATAGTGGACGGTGGTGCCATACGTAGCAGAGCCTTTAGGCTGCCATAATTTTTGCGCTTTTAGCGTTTCCGCCGCTGCGCGGCATACTCAAAAAATCTTGGCGTCCTTGGCGTCTTGGCGGTTAATCTTTAACAGACCGATTACCGTTTCGCGTTCTGCTCGGCTCTGCTCTTCAAGGCTTCGGTGGCCTGGTTTCTCCGATAGTAGCACTATTCGATGCTGCCCAGCAGACCGCGACTGAGGAAATTCTCCAGGTCATTGCGCAGCCGCGCCATATCCGCGTTATCAAGACTGATATTAAAGCGCTCGCACAATTCCTGGAAGATGCGGGCGGCAGCGTCAGTCGCTGCTCCGGCTTCCAGGTCGCTGGCGCTGCGTCGGATTTGCACTTCCACGTCAGGAATCTGGCAGCGCTTTCCTTCTCCATGTTCTCGCACCCATCCCAGCATGGTCAGCTGCATAGTGTTGCGCAGCCGGAACGTCATTGTCAGCTCATCCTCCGGGTAATTCAGGGTGGTATAGAGCTGTCCGGTCAGAGCCATGGTCACCAGGGTCAGGCTGAGGACATCTCCGGCCTGAATGCTGTTATCGCCTTCGTTGACCGGCAGGGGCGCGGCGCAATACAGCAGGCCGCTCTGGTACAGCTCCCAGAAACCGACTGCCTTGTCCTCTGTCGTTTTCTGAACACCGCGCAGGGACTCATTGGCTGCATAGTAATCTGCCCGATTGGGGGCTCCGGGCCAGGGAAAATCATTCAGGCATGGGCGCTCCAGTCTTTCCAAGGCGCGGCGTGCGTCAGTCAAGCTGTGGTTTTTCAAAACCCTGGGCGGCTGAATGACCGCTTCGAACAACGGCTGTCGTCGCACGGCCAGGGTTCCCAGAACCGTCTGCGCCTCCATGAGGCTGCGGGCTGCAAGCGAATTGAACAGCTCGTCGCTGCGGTCTTCACCGGCCTGTCGGTTCTCATAAAGGATTCCACGCAGCATACGGCCGAGGAGCTGGCGCTGATTGCGCAACGCCTTCTGGATCAGGCCGTGCAGCTCTGAAGCTCGGAAAGCCGCCCGGCTCCGCGCGTCGGGCGTCCTGATGTAAAAGACGCCGCGTTGAAGTTCGGTGTCGCAGACGTCACAGCATACGTGCGGCAAGTCTGAAAACGGATAGACCACCAGGACGACGTAGCGGCGTCCGTCTACTTCTGGGCGAACCACGTCAAAAGCGACAGCTGGGTCGGCATAGCGGTTAATCGTCTGCCCAACTATGCTCGGGTCAAACGAGGCTGCCTGCTCGTCCGTCATTCCTGTGTACAAAGTTGGGTTGCCATTATCATCTTCACCGACTCCAATCACCACATACCCGCCCTGGGTATTGGCCAGGGCCATGGCGTGGCGGGCGAATTTGGCTCGCCCAGTCCGTCCGATTGCGTTCCAATCCTGTGCGCTCTTGAAGTCAATCTGCTGGTTCTCCATCCGGCAATAGATAATTTCTCGCCAGTCGTCATGATTATACGATACTTTCATACCCGGCTCCAACCGACTGGACAAAAGCCCTGGTCAGCACTAAATTATGAACTATTGTTGTGCGGGGACGCTCCGGCTCGACCACGTATCTGCGGAAATCCGGCTTCACCCCTTCTCCTTCTCATTTAAGATACCATAACGCCGTTTTGGAAACAAACAAAATGCACCCACAAAACATGAACATTAGCATCGAGGAGTTGGCCAACATTGATTTTTCCATCTCCCGCGTCGGTGTCCCCACTCTTGACTCTCCGCTCAAGGACGTCATTTTTGTCGGCGACTCTGAGTCCATCACCTACTGCGCTGACCGCAACATCAACACCGAGCTCTATGCTGCCGGCAAGAACGTGCCGGCTTTCGTTGCTGCCGGGCCGCGGAAAAAGCTGTACCATGATGCTACCTGGACGCGGGCGGCCATCGTGACCTGCGGCGGTCTTTGCCCTGGCCTCAACGACGTTATCAAGGCCCTGGTCAACACCCTCTATTACACCTACAAGGTGGACAACATCTTCGGGATTCAATACGGTTACAGCGGCCTGATCCCGTCCAACGGCCTGAAGCCGATTGTTCTTAATCCCGATATTGTTGACGGCATTCACACCACTGGCGGCTCTATTTTGGGTTCATCGCGCGGGCGTCAGGACACCGAGGAAATCGTCCGCACCCTTGACCGTCTCAACATCAATATTTTATTCACCATTGGCGGGGACGGCACGCAGCGCGGCGCGCACGATATTGCCACTGAACTGAAGAAGCGCAACTTGCCGGTCAGCGTCATCGGCATTCCGAAAACGATTGACAACGACCTTAGCTTCATGGACAAGACATTCGGTTTTGAAACGGCGGTCCAGGTAGCGGCGCCGATCATCTCCTGCGCCCACAACGAGGCCAAGGGGTACCTTAATGGCGTTGGCCTGATCAAGCTAATGGGGCGCGATTCCGGCTTTATCGCCGCCTATGCCAGCCTGGCCAATTCCCTGGTCAACTTTTGCCTCATCCCGGAAGTCCAGTTCGAGCTGTACGGTGAGTACGGCCTTCTGCCGGCCCTGGAAAGACGCCTGCTCCGCAAGCAGCACGCAGTCATCGTCGTTGCTGAAGGCGCCGGCCAGAACCTGTTCAAAGACGATGGCGAAATCACTGTCGATAAATCCGGCAACAAACTTCACAAGGATATCGGCATCCTCCTGAAGGATGAAATCACACGTTATATGAAAAGCCGCAATGTTGATTGCAGCATGAAATACATTGATCCGAGCTACATCCTCCGGAGCACTCCCGCCAATGGCATGGACTCCATTTTCTGCCTGCACCTGGCTCAACACGCCGTGCATGCTGCTATGGCCGGCATGACTGACGTCGTCGTCGCCAACTGGCAAGGAAACTTTACTTATGTGCCGACGAGTCTGGCGACCAGCTCGCGTCGCAAAATCGACCCGCGCGGCCAGCTCTGGCAAAGCGTGCTGCTCTCGACCCGGCAGAATACCGATTGGCCCAGTAAAGCTGCGGAGTGATGAAATTAGGGGCGAAAAACTGTTATTTTATCCGCAAATTACGCTGATGACGCAAATTTTTTTAGGGTGTGTTGCGCGAGAATACTAGTCGCAAAGCGGCTAACACACTGAAAGTGCGAAACATACGGCAAGCTAAAGCTTGAACTACATACGGCAAGCTAAAGCTTGAACTACATACGGCAAGCTAAAGCTTGAACTAC
>JAAZKI010000607.1 GCA_012799905.1 Lentisphaerota bacterium
CCCGTAGGGCGACACATAGAAGCCCAGGGTAAGCCGGGCCGCCAGGCCCGGCGCAGCCCTGGGTGGGATGGCATAGATTTGGAGCCCTGTAAGGGTGACACATAAATTAGGTTGGGGACGGACAGTCCACCCTAGGTATTTCGTGTATTCAGGGGTTACAACAGCAACCCAGAAACAAAAATTTCGTGCCTTTTCGTGTTTTTCGTGGTTAAAAAATAGGCTGTGGACGTGTAGTCCACCCTAGGTTAGTTCATTCTCATGCGTCTTTCACGGTGAAGAGCAGCTGGCAGACGGTTTCGCCGGCCGGCGTGGTGGTTACGGCTTGCCAGCGGCCGTTGCGGCGGGTAAGGGCAAGGTTGACGGATTCCTCTGGCTGGATCGGCTTGAGTGATTTCAGGCGGATGATTTCGGCCAGGCGGGTCGGCTGGCTGCGAATTTCTTCGGCGAGGATGACAGCCAGTTGAATGAAGCACAGCCCGGGGACGATGCTTTGTTCGGCGAAGTGGCCGTCAAACCCAGGGAAGGCGCGGTCAAAGGTGATGGACAGGCTGCCGCTGCGCCGGTCATCAGCGATGGCGATGGCGCGGAGGCGTTGCCGCAGGGCGTTGCGCAAGAAGGAATCCGACATGGTCAGTTGGAAGTAGGGTTAGGATGAGAATTGGGAGGCGGTTGGGTCAGAACCGTGAAGCGGATAAAGTCAAGGTCGCAACGGAAGGCCGAGCCAGCCAGCTTGGCAGTGACGACGCCCGGTCGCCAATAGCGGCCAAAACGCTCAATGGTGTGGTACTGGCATTGCCAGCGCGTGGTCAAGAGTCCTTTTTCACGCTTGGCGGCCAGCACGAGGGGGCGACCGGAGAAGCGGTATTGGACGGGCTTTGCATCCGACCCCAGGCTGGTAAAGGTCAGCTCCCGGTCGCAAAGGCGGAAATCATCCGGCAGTTCCGGTGTGTTGAAAAAGAAAAGATGATAAAAATGCTGGTGCAGGTCGCGGAGGATTTTGGCGTGTTTTTCAGGGAAAAAGTTTGAGATTTTGAGTTGGTTGATGGCGTTATTTTGACTGGTGATGGTGAACAACTTAGCGCCGGTGGGGGAAAGGCCGGCGAGGACGATGGTCTGTTTGTCCAAATCGACATCTCCGACCACGAGCATAGGTATGCTGGCGAATATATTGCTTAGGGTGACTTTGGCTTGGAATTTGGCTTGCTGTGGACTCTGCTGCTGCCAGAGCGCCAGTTCCTGCCGGAGTTGTTCGGTCAGCTCCGGCGTTGCCGCAGTCTGGAAACTGCGACAGCCGGAGAGTACTATTGCCGCAGAAAGGCCGAAAGTCAATAGTATAATGCGGTTTTTCGATGCATGCTGCCGGAGCAGGGCTGGCACGACTAGGCGTCCGGTAAGGTAGGCGATGGTGATGCCGACGGTCAACGTCAGGCCGATGTGGAAGAGGATGGGGTGCTTAGAAAAGAGCAGGGCGGCCGTCGCAAACACGGTTGTCGCTGCTGACATTCCCATGGCGAACGGGATAGACGAGCCTGGGCCGTCCTGGAACGCCTGCACAGCGTAGATGCCGTAGTCAATGCTGAGACCAGTCAGGATGATGCCGGCCATCGCGATGATCAAATTGAGCGGAATGCCGGTCACCGCGAGAAAACCGCCCAACACGA
>JAAZKI010000335.1 GCA_012799905.1 Lentisphaerota bacterium
GCCTGCACCTTCGCCTGCAAAGCCGGCAGCCCGAGCTTGTTCTCCTCTTGCAGCCAAGCATCCAGAGACGGCATCCT
Source organism: Lentisphaerota bacterium (assembly GCA_012799905.1). Lineage (GTDB taxonomy): Bacteria > Verrucomicrobiota > Lentisphaeria > Oligosphaerales > Oligosphaeraceae > JAAZKI01. The sequence goes on from JAAZKI010000335.1 coordinate 78, forward strand.
GCCACCGAGGTGAATCCCACGCGCGGCAAACACGTCCCACTCGCTAATCAGGCGCAGCGCATGCTGAATCGCAAAATAACGGTTGCAGCCGCGCGTCTTCGAATACAAGTTGATAAATAGCCAGAGCTCGCGAGCATACTTGCTCGCAGCCTGCAAGCCAAAATGCTTGATGAAAGCAGGGCAGAAACACTCTTTCTGCTTGATCTCCATCGTGTCAAAAACACAGCCGTCGCTGTCAAAGCCAACGAAAAATTCCTTCTGCTTGACTAAGTTTTTCAACTGCGACGCATAATCCATGCCTGCTTCTCCGCTGCCTGTAAACCAAATCCCGACGACCGGACGCTGCGCATTCCGGCTTGACGTGCCGGTTCTGCAAGTAATATGCGGCGTATGCAAAAAGCGCGTCTAAGCAACGCCGCAACTGAGTGCGTCGTTATATTCCTCTATCTCCTATCTTCCTCAACCGACGCGATTGCGGAAGGTTAGCCAAACCTATAATGTAATCTGCCGAGGCCACTTTGCCAAGCCGCAGCCTTGTTTCCAGGCGCTTTCCTGGTAAACAGTCACCCGATTGATACTTGGGGTCCGGCAAGCAGCAGAGCTAGGCGCCCCGGACAAGGCGCTTGCCTCTACAGCCACCGGGAGCAACGAGCTCCCACAATCAACCGAATGCCAAGTACTTACGTCATCTTAAATTTCTCACTAAATAAATTTGACAATCATAATTTGACATACGATAGTACCGCCAAATCGCCGGCAGATTTCCGTAAATTAACCGAGTTTCATCCATCATAACTTCATCTGACGGCATCACGAGGTGTATTATAGCTTATACGGGGGGGGGGATGTGAGTATCAGCGGAGGATATCCAGACTATAGCTGGTGGCCTAATAACTGTGGGCATTCGGTTATAAATACTCTCAGTGGATGTTGTATGAAAGGCACAGTTGCTCTTCATTATCATGGCCCGAACAAAGGCATAAAAAACTAATTTAAGAGGAATTTTATATGAACGTTTACCATAGAATATTAACTGTTCTATCATTTCTTTGCCTTTCATTAAATGGATGTTATAGAGCTGACAGAGAAACAGTGATTGATAAAACCCCCTTTATCATTGACGACAAAGGAGTTATATTCCAATGTAATCCCCCGCTAGTACGGCGCTGCAACACGGCAACAGTCCGTATTGGTTTAAAAAAGGATTGGGAACCTGAACCACCATGGAATTCGATAAAATTCTCTGATGGTACACGTGTCTGTTTCAAATGTTTTTTGACGGATTCGAATGACAAAGTTTATGAATCAAACTGTTTGGGAAAGTCTGGTGGCGAGTTGGATATTCGTTTTGATCCTCCTGTTCCTAAGAAAATCGGTATTACCCAGGTTAAAATTATTACTGATGCTGTTGTAGAATGTACATATGTTGCTTGGCATGATTTTCAGGCAAAATAAATACTTTCAATTAGTCCCAACAGCCTATCCCAAAATTCGTCTGCATGCCAATATTAGTTTCTGGGAGGAATAAAGAAGAAATGAAAAACTTTTCAGGGAAAACTTTAAGTATAAAGCGAAGTGATTTGCTTGTGATAATCCTTTTTTTGGGAGGAGTATCATGTTTTATTGTATATGATAAATCTTTGGAGCGCATTTACGGATTTGCGTTTTGGTTCTCTGTCGTTCTCTTGCTTTTTAACTTTTATAAAAGCAATAAAATATCAAAATGGATTATAGACATTGCAAAAGCATTTATAATCATCTTGTTAATATTAGGAAGTGTTGGATTGATTATTCGTTTTTTTTCATAGCCCCACGTCCTGCTTTTAACCACGGAATACGCGGAATATGCGGAAATTTTTATTTGGCAATCGGTCACTCATTGATATTTGGAGCTCCGGCAAGCTGCGGAACAAAGCACCTAGGGGCAAGACGCTTTAGTAGACGATGGCCTGTGGACAAAAGTGGACATCAGTAGAAAGTGGACGTGGACAGCGGTGGACGTTAATGGACGTGGACCGTCGGGTTGGTCTTGCTGGGGTTGATCAGGGAGAGTGGACATGGACATCGGTGGACGGTGTGAACATGGCGGACAACGTAGTCCAAGCTCACTCTCGCCCCTCGCCCCTCGCCCCTCGCCCCTAAAACAAGCCCCTCGCCCCTTTCCTGAGACCGCTGCTCGTCGGATTTCCGCGTACCAATGGCTGCCGCATTACGCACATTACAAAAAAACATTGCTCCACCCTCAGTTCGAACTGGCAAAAGTGCAGGGCAAAAGTATAGTATATATATTACGTTGATTTCTCCCCTGTCCAGGTTCCTTGCTGTTTGACGCCTTCCTTTTTTCGAGTTCCCTTACTGCTCGTCCGCCGTTTCTGACCATTATCCGCTGGGAGTCGCACCGTGCCGCTTTCAACCATGTTCAGCTTTTCGCTCTTCGCTCTCATGTTTTTCGTGCTCTTCTTTGGAGCGGTTCTGTCATGGTTTCTGCGCCAACGCCCGGTCACAGCTTGCCGGATCGGCGCTGGCAGCGCCATCCTTGGCTGTGCTGCCGGCCTTATCCTCGCTGTGGCTCATCTCTTCCAATGGGTTGATAAAGCCCAATTCCCCTGGATGGGGCTGGATTGGCGTCTGGACGCCCTGTCCGGCTTCTTTATGCTGCCGGTCTTGCTAGTCGGCATTGCTGCGGCCTGCCACTCTGTCGGCTACCTGGAGGGACGCAGCGAAAACCGCCAAGGCGTCTACTGGCTCTTCTTCAATTTGACCCTCCTGTCCATGCTGCTGGTCACTGCTGCTGACACCTATGTTGAACTGCTGCTCACATGGGAAGCGATGTGCGTCACTAGTTTCGCATTAGTCGCCTTTGACTACAAGGAGGACAAGGTCCGCCACGCCGCCTGGGTCTATATCCTCGCCAGCCATGCCGGTGCGCTCCTCCTGATCCTGATGTTCGCGCTCCAGACCAACGCCTCCCCGGCTGCCCCTGTCGCCGCCCTGGTCTGTGGCCTGCTCGGCTTTGGCATGAAATCCGGCTTCCCGCTGCTTCATGTCTGGCTGCCGCCATCCTATGACGCTGCGCCAGCTCCTGCCACCAGCGTTATGTCCGCAGGCATGGTCAACCTCGGCATCTGCGGCATGATGCGCTTTCTCCCGCCGGTCACGCCAGCCCTGATCGGCTGGATACTGCTCGCCGTCGGCGTAACCAGCGCCCTAATGGGCATCCTCCTCGCCATGACCCAAAGCAATCTCAAACGCCTGCTGGCATATTCCAGCGTTGAGAACATGGGCATCGTCTTCCTCGGCATGGGGCTGGGATTCCTCGGGCTGGACCAGGGCAACACTGCCATGGCCATCTGTGGAATCGGCGGCGCCATGCTCCATATCTGGAATCACGCCTTCCTCAAAGGAACGCTGTTCCTGCTCGCCGGCACCGTGCAGAAAGCCACCGGAACCGTAGCCATGGATGAAATGGGCGGACTTGGCAAAAATATGCCCATCACCAAAAGTGTGTTCACCTGCAATGCCGCCGCGCTCTGCGGCCTGCCTCCTGGCAACGCCTTCCTCTCCGAAGCCATGATCTACCTGGCGGCTTTCCAATGCGTCGTCAGCGGCAGCAACTTTATGCTGGGGGTTGCCATGCTCGCCGCCATCGCCCTGGCCCTGACTGGCGGCCTGGCCGCAGCCACTTTCAGCAAGGCGGTCTCCGCCGTCTTCCAAGGAGAGCCGCGCAGTGACGCCATCAAGGACGCCTGCGAAGCGCCCAGAACCATGCGCGCGCCGACGCTCTTTCTCTCTGGCATGGCCTTCATCGTCTTTCTCACTGCGCCCTGGCTCTGGAACCATGTTCTGCCCGCAGTTCTCAGCCAGGCGGATGCCATCGGCACGGTACTTATCCCAGACCTGGCCAGCTATGGCAGCCGAACCCTGGCAGCTGTCCGCAACTTCTCCCTCTTAACCATCGTGCTGATCATCGCCCTGGAATACCTGCGCGACCGGCGCATGCGCCAGCAGCCGCTTGAGTACAAATGCACCTGGGACTGCGGCTATGCCCTCCCGACCTCCCGCATGCAATACACCGGCACTGCCTTCACCCAGCCCCTGAGCGACTTCTTTAATCTGACCAAGGGCAAGAACCGCACCACCCAGCCCCCCGAAGGCTACTTCCCCACCAGCGCCAGCGTTGACATTGAAGTCACTGACCCGGCTGACCACTACCTCTGGCGCCCGATCAACCTCATCACCAGCCGCATCGCCGACCGCACCAGGCGCATCCAGTCCGGCTACCTCCATATCTACATCTTGATGGCAGTCATCGCCCTGCTTGCCATGCTCATCTTCGCGGCCGTCACCCCAACCCGGGTTGACGACCCGCCAATCGGAGAGTCAGATATCGCCCCTGCCGCCACTGCGGTGGCTCGCCACACGCCCGCGCCATAATAGAGCCCCTTATTTGCACCAGCACCTTCTCGGACCAACGCCATGAACAACAATCTCTGCCTCTGGTGGACTGGCCTGATCGCCGCCTTCCTCCTTGCCCCGCTGCTCAAAGGCATCATCAACAAAACTAAAGCCATCATCGTTGGACGGCGCGGGCCAAAACTCTTGCAGCCGTACTACAATATCATCAAGCTCCTCCGCAAAGGCTGCGTGCGCACCACGACCAGCTGCGGGTTGCTCGCCTGGGGGCCGCCGGTCACGCTCGCAACTGCCATGATCGCGCTGCTCTTCCTGCCCTACGCCAACCAAATAAGCCCCTTCGCCTTCACCGGTGACGCCTTCCTCTTCGCCTATCTGCTCGGCTTGGGGCGCTTCGCCCTTGTCCTCGGCGCGATGGACACCGGCTCCAGCTTTGAAGGCATGGGCTCCAGTCGTGAAGTCCAATTTGCAGCCCTTGCCGAGGGGCCTCTCTTCGCTGTCCTCGGCTTCCTGGCCATCTCCAGCCGCTCCCTGAACCTGTCCAGCATGCTCACCTGCCCGCTGCCAGCCCAGGTTCCAACTGTGGTCGCTGCCGTCATCCTGGCCGCTGGCATCGCCTTCGTCGTCCTCCTCGTCGAAAACTGCCGAGTTCCCTTTGACGACCCGGAAACTCACTTGGAGCTGACCATGATCCACGAGGCCATGGTCCTTGACTACAGCGGCCCGGACCTGGGCTACATCCTCTATGGCTCTTGCCTCAAACTCTGGCTCATGGCCGCCTTTGTCTGGCTCATGCTCATCCCCGGTGACTTCGGCTCGCCCGGATTGATGATGGTTCTCCACATCCTCGGAATTCTCCTCAGCGGCGTCATCATCGGCATTATCGAATCGGTCACAGCCCGCTTCCGCTTCCTTAAACTTCCACAATTTCTGCTGGGCTCCCTCGGCGCAGCCCTCATTGCCCTGGCCTTGACTATTCTCACCGGGAGGAACCTGCCATGAACGAAAGCCTCAATCTCATCCTCGGCGCTTTCCTCATCCTCAATCTGCTGCTGGCCAGCTCCAGTCGACTGCTGCACTGCATCAAACTCGTTGCTGTCCAGGGCATTCTGCTTGGACTCATGCCCCTGACCTTGCCGCACTCGCCTGACAGCAGCGCCTGGGAATATCTGCTGGTCATGTGTCTCAACCTCGTCATCAAGGGCGTCCTATTGCCGGTGCTCCTCGCCTACACCATGCGCAAAACTGATGTCCGTCGCGAGCTGGAGCCGCTCGTCGGCTACTCGGCGTCGCTGGTCATCATCCTTGTGCTCACCGGCATCGCCTTCTGGTTGGGCAGCCTTTTGCCGCCGGAGCCCCACGGCGCGTCCGCGCTGGTCGTGCCCGCCGCCTTGAGCACGATCTGCACCGGCCTGTTCCTCATCATCACCCGCCGCAAAGCCATCACCCAGGCGATCGGCTTCCTGGTCTTTGAAAACGGCGTCAGCATCTTCGGCACCGGCATGATGATCCATAACGGACTCCTCGTCGAACTGGGGCTGCTGCTTGACGTCTTTGCCCTGGTCTTCATTATGGGCATCGCCGTCTTCAATATCAACCGCAGCTTCCAACATATTGACACCCACTCCCTCAACGCCCTCGGCGATTGAACAACAATACTCGTCGCCATTCCTGTAACCGCAACTCCTTATCTTTTCTGGAAATCTGCCATGCTATCCGTGCTCATGGTCGTCCTCCCACTGCTGTTCGCGGCGCTCGCCCCGCTGTTGCGTAAGCGCGAACAGGCCCTGTTCAGCCTGCTTCCGCTCACCGGCGTCTGCCTCTGCCTCCTCTCTGGCGCGGCGCTTCTCTTCCCTGAGCGCGACCTGTACAGCTTCAGCATAGGCGCCAACCAAGTACTCGCGGCCGACGCCATCACCCGCTTCTTCCTGCAAGTGACCTCCGGACTCTTCCTGGCCGTCTCCATCCATGCCTTTTTCTGGCTGCCGACTGCGCAAGAGCACAGCACCCACCGCGCCCAGGGCATCCGCACCATGCACCGCTATCTGTTTGTCATGTTCCTGCTCGCCTTTGTCAGCATGATGAACCTCAGCATCCTGGCCGCGCATTTCGGCCTGATGTGGGTGGCCATCGAAGCCACCACCCTGACCAGCGCGCCGCTTATCCTCTACTACTGCACTGAAGGCGCCCTTGAGGCGATGTGGAAATATCTGCTCATCTGCTCCCTCGGCATCGGCCTGGCCCTGTTCGGAATCCTGCTGCTGGCCTACGCCGGCAAAATCTCCTCCAGCCCGCCGGTCAGCCTCAGTTTCGCCGACATGGCCGCCGCCGGAGCCACCTTCCATCCGGTCTGGTACAAACTCGCCTTCGTCTTCTGCCTGGCCGGCTTTGGCACCAAGATGGGCCTGGCCCCATTCCACACCTGGCTGCCGGACGCGCATAGCGAGGCGCCAGCGCCCATCTCTGCACTGCTGTCTGGCGCCCTGCTCAACTGCTGTCTGCTCGCCATCATCCGCGTTCTCCGCCTGGCTCCGGAAGTCGTCCTCCCCTTCTGCAAAACGCTGCTGGCCGTGCTCGGAACCCTCTCTGTTTTGGTCGCCGCCTTCCTCATCATCCGCCAGAGGGACTTCAAACGCATGCTCGCCTACTCCAGCATTGAGCACATGGGCCTGTGCGCGCTGCTGCTCTGCTATTGTCACGAGGCTCTGACCACCCATGTCATCGGCCATTCCATCACCAAAATGATGCTCTTCCTCCTGGCCGGCAACACCCTCGTCGGCTTCAACACCACCGCCGTCCGAAGCGTGACCGCGTTATTCACCAGCATGCCACGCACAGGCCTCCTCTGGCTATTTGGCCTGTTCGCCATCTGCGGCACCCCGCCCTCACCTCTGTTCGTGACTGAATTCGCCCTCATCGCCAGCATGCCGCCCCTGCTCTCCCTCCTCATCCTCGTCCTTCTGCTCATCATCTTTGCCGGGATGTCCGCCACCTTCATCAGCATGGCCACCGGGACGCCCCTGTCCGCCCACGCTGAGCGTGAGGCAGCCCTGGCCGATGCTGATTCCGAAAAGCTGACCATTGTCCCCGGCGCTGCCGCCCTCACCATCCTTGTCCTCGGATTCATCGCCATATTCTGGATGAAAGACCTGCTGTGACTATGACCGACACCACCCTGACCATCACTAACTGCACCGCCATACCCTTGCAGCGCGTGCCGAGCCTGCCTGTCAACACCTTCCGGGAAACCCTCCTGGAACTGGTCAATCAGCAGCAACGGCGCGTGAGCGCGTTCTTCGCCATGCCCGGCGCTGACACTGGCCAAGGCCTAGAGCTGATCGCTGTCCTCGCTAATGACAATGACCACACCTGTGACCTTACGCGGACAACTATCCAAGACGAGTTCGCCTCGCTGACCCCGGAATGCCCGACCTTCGCCTGGTTCGAACGAGAACTGGCCGAACAGTACAGCATCGCCATCACTGGCCACCCCTGGCTCAAGCCAATCCGCTTTCAACCGCCGATGATTGATGGCGCCGCAGACCCAGCGAATCCCCCAAAAACCATCATTGCCGGCGACACCGACTATTTCACCATGGACGGAGAAGGCACCCACGAAGTCGCAGTCGGCCCAGTCCACGCCAGCGTCATTGAACCAGGCCATTTCCGCTTCCAATGCTTAGGCGAAGACGTCTACTCGCTCGAAATCTCCCTCGGCTACCAACACCGCGGCGTTGAAAAAATGCTCCTGGGCGGCCCGGACCGCCGCACCCTGCCGATGATTGCGACCGTCTCCGGCGACTCCACCATCGCATCCACCACGGCTTATGCCCAACTCTGCGAATGCCTCGCCCCGTCCCTCAAACCCAGCCCGGACGCCTTACTCCTGCGCGGCATCGCCGCTGAACTGGAACGGCTGGCTAACCACGTCGGCGACCTGGGCGCTCTGGCCGGAGACGTGGCCTACCTGCCGACAGCGTCCTTCTGTGGACGCCTGCGCGGAGAATTCCTCAACATGACCGCTGAAATCTGCGGCAACCGCTTCGGCCGCAACCTCGTCCGCCCAGGAGGCGTAAAATTTGCCCTCACCCCTGCTAAAGCGGAAAAAATTTTCCGATGGCTGGATCAAGTTTCCAAGGATGTCGACAATGCACTTAATCTGATGTTCGAAGCAGCGACCGTCCTGGATCGATTTGAAAACATCGGCCCTGTGTCAAAGACGGCAGCGCTCGACATTGGCCTGGTCGGCCCAGCCGCGCGAGCCGCCGGCCTTGACTGCGACATCCGCTTTTCGCACCCCTACGCCTGCTACGCTGACACTGCCCCGGCCCGCTCCGAGGCCTCGGGGGGTGACACCCTCGCCCGAGCCCTGATCCGACGCCGCGAAATCACCGCCTCGACGAAGTGGCTGAAAGAGCAGCTGGCGCTCTGGAAGAAAGACAACCAAACCACGCCCGCCGCCACCGCCCTGCCCGCCCTGGCGCCAGACTCCATCGCGGTTTCCCTGGTTGAAGCCTGGCGCGGCGAAATGTGCCACGTCGCAGTCACCGACGCACAAGGCGCTTTCCGACGCTACAAAATCGTCGATCCGTCTTTCCACAACTGGTTTGGCCTGGCTCTTTCGATGCGCGGCGAGCAGATTTCGCACTTCCCCATCTGCAACAAGAGCTTCAATCTATCCTACTGCGGCCATGACTTGTAACAGGCCAGGCCATCAACCATAACTCCCAGGTCATCCTATGCTGAAAGTCTTCAAAGCACGCCTGCAACAAGGCTACCAGACCGGCAAATTCCCCCCGGCGCCGCCCAATCTCCCTGACCGTTTTCTGGGCCGGCCTGCTATTGACATGGCTAAGTGCCGCGCTGATTGCGAGCTCTGCCAGCAAGTCTGTCCGACTAAAGCCATCATCCCGGCTGACGGCGACAAAGGCAAGAAGGCCCTGTCCATTGATATGGGCCGCTGCTTGTTCTGCGGCGAGTGCGCCGCCGCCTGCCCAACCAAGGCGATCACTTTCGACCCGACTGACTTCCACCTGTCGACCTTCTGCCGGGAAGGACTGATTGACCCGCAAAAGCGCGGCGAGCCGCCGCAAGAACTGCAAGAGCTCTGCGGCCTGTCCCTGGTCATCCGGCAAGTCTCGGCAGGGGGCTGCGCGGCCTGCGAACTTGACTTCAACGTCCTCAACACCCTGGCATGGGACTTGTCCCGCTTCGGCATCTCCGTCACCGCGTCGCCGCGTCATGCCGACTGCCTGCTGGTAACCGGCCCGGTCACCCGTAACATGCTGATTGGCCTGGAAAAAACATACTCTGCCATGCCGCGTCCGAAGTGGGTCATCGCCTGCGGCGCCTGCGCTATTTCCGGCGGCATCTACCAGGACAGCAGCGAATGCCTTGGCGGAGTGGGAGACATCATCAAGCCGGACCTCTACATCCCCGGATGCCCGCCGCATCCAGCCACCATCCTTCAGGGCATCCTCCATCTGATGGGCAAACACATACCCAAAGACGCCGATACCCAGTCAAAGAGTTGACTGCCCAGGCCACGACGTCAATCCGCCCTTTCAATCAGGATGCCATGACGGCTTCGGCAAATACCAAACCCAAGGAGATGACCATGCGTTATTCGTTTTTCCTGGCGCTGCTATTGGCGCTGACAGTTGCTCACGCTGACGACTTCGGCAAAAAACGCTTTATCGGCCACAGCTGGGACCTGCTGTGGGTCAATACACAAGACCTGGTGCGCAACCAGGAGGCGCTCGAAAAACTCCCGCTGGAAGGCATCAGCATCAGCATCTATGCCAAGAATGCTGAGGGCAAGCAGATCAACCTGCGCTCCGCAATGACCCAGCCGCCCTGGGAACGCAGCTGGTTCGAAGAGGAAATCAGCCGGGTCAAGCAGATATCCTCGGGGAAGTTCAAGCACAACTTGATCTGCACGTACTGGGCGCCGCGAAAACGCCTGGCCTGGAATGATGACACGGCCTGGGCCAATGCCGCCCACAATATGGCGATCGCCGCCTGGATCGCCCGCGAAGGCGGCGCCAAGGGCCTGCTGATAGACCCGGAAGACTACCCCAAATCACAGCAGTACACGCTTCTTCCTGAAGACGGCTCCTACGAGGAGACGGCCGCCCTGGCACGCCGCCGCGGCGCCCAGATGATGCAGGCCATGGCCGCCGAATACCCTGACATCACCCTGCTGGCGTTCTGGTTCTTCTCCATGAACAGAACGCTGTATCAGCGCAAGGTCGACCTCGCTGATTACGCCCATTCCCGCGATATCCTCTGGCCGCACTTCCTCAATGGCTTCCTGGATGCCATCCCCCCAGGCGCCATCATGGTCGACGCCACCGAACATGGTTACCAATTCAAAGCCGCTGACATGGACTTCTACCTGAGCGCCTGGGAAATCGCCAAGTGCGCACCCATGCTGGTGGCTCCGGAAAACCGCGCCAAATACCGCAACCAAGTCCAAGCCGGCTTCGGACTATACCTCGATATGTACACCAATGACGAAAAATCGTTCTGGTACTTCGGCCCACTCAATGGCTCGCGCCTGAATCACCTGCGCTCGAACTTCACCCAAGCCAGCCGCGCCTCTGACCAGTACTGCTGGGTCTATGGCGAAAAATTCCGCTGGATCAAGTGGGACTGGAGATTCAAAGACCGCGATGCGCCGACCTGGGAAGAAAAACTGCCGGGCTTTGAACGCACCCTGGCGCTGATCACCGACCCAGATAAGGTCTGCCGACAGATTGTGGACGAGGGCCTCGCCCAAGGCACGCTCGTCAACTTAGTCACCAACCCAGACTGCTCGCCGCTTAAAAAAGGCGAATTGAAAGATGCCGCCGCCGACTGGACAGCCGGCAACCTGCCGGAAGGCTGGAGCTTCTGGCGCTATAACGAAAAACAAGGAAGCTTTGGGTTCGACACCACCAAAGGCCTCGGTGACAACTACTCAGCCCGCGCCACCGGCGTCAGCAACGGCTGCTTCATCGTCCGCACCCCGGCAACGCCCGGCAACACCTACATCATCGAGGGCTATTCCGCTGGCGAAGGCAGTCCATCCCTGCGCGCCCGCTGGCAGAAGGAAGGCAGATGGGTCGTCCCCAACAAAGACGTCATCGTCAATTTTGACAAAAGCAAAGACCCGAGCGTGTGGCGACGTGCCATCGGCTTTGTCGATGTGCCGCCTGAAGCCGATTCGCTCATCCTGCTCATGGGAACCAACCTGGCGCCAAATCAAACCGCATGGTTTGACAAGCCCGGCATCTACCACCTGCAATGACCTGAAACATGGCTGCACACCGCACCCACAGCGTAACCTCAACAAAGGATGATTGACATGAGGCAAATATGGTTGATGATGGCGGGAATGGCTGCCTCGACAGCAGCAGCGGCAGGCGTGGAACTGGTTCGAGCCGGACAGCCGGTAGCGGTCATCTATGTCAACGAGCCCTTGCGCCTGCCAGACCGATGCCAGACCCTTGACGACTACCGGGACGAAGCCTTGGCAGCAGCCGTCAAAGACTTGGTCTATCATCTGGAAAAAATGAGCGGTGCGCGTTTGCAGATAAAGACCGGCCTGGCGCCAGACCCGGCCGCCGAGCCGGCGATTGTCATCGGCAGCCAAGCCGAGGCTCTGGGCGCAACGCTGACCGCAACCAGCGCCACCCGCGAGGGCTTCCGCCTTAAAACCGCTGGCAATCGCGTCCTGATCAGCGGCGAAAGCGCCTCGGGCCTGGCCTTCGGTGTCTATGAACAGCTGCGCCAACTCGGATGCGACTGGGTGATGCCCGGAGACATCGGCGAAATCATCCCGAGCCGGGCAGATGTGGTCACGCCTGAACTCGACATCAGCCAAACTCCGGCATTTTCTGTACGCTGCCCGTGGTATTCCGGCGGACGCGCGACCTACATCGAAAGGGAATACCGGGAATACGCCCAGTGGAAACGCCGCCATAAACTGCAAAACGACGGCGTCTGGGACCCGCGCATCAACGTTGGCGGACACGTCTGGCAAGACATCATCCGCACCAACAAGGCCGAGTTTGACGCCAATCCCGACATGCTCGCCCTGGTGCGCCAGCTGGATGGCAGCTTCAAGCGCCAAGGCCCGCAGCTCGAACCAACCCACCCGCGCGTCATCGAACTATTCGAAAAACACATCCGCGACACCTTCAAGAAAAATAATTGGCCGGCTGACGCGACCGTCGGCATCGGCGTCGGTCCAGCGGATGGCGGCGGCTTCTCCGAATCAATCGAAAGCTACTTGAGCGGCTCTGGACGACGTGACCCGATGAGCGGCGCCATGGACGTGACCGACAACCTCATCCTGCTCTGCAACACCCTGCTGGAAAACCTCGAAGCCGAATTCCCGAATCTGCATCTCGGCTTCTACCTGTACAGCAATCATGCCGATATCCCGACCCGACACCGGCCGCATCCGCGCCTGGCCATCGTTATCGCTGACATCACCTACTCACGGCTCCACGGCACCCTGGAGCCGCAAAGCAAAACCAGAGCCTATTTCAAAAACATCCTTGACAAGTGGGGCGAATTGCCTAACGTCAAGTTCTTCCGCGGCTACAACTGGAACCTGGCCGAGAACTTCATGCCTTTCAGCAAAATCAAGATTTGGGGCGAGGACCTGCCATATTACCGCCAGATAGGCATCCTCGGCGTGCGCAATGAAAGCGTCCGCTACTGGGCCTGCCTAGCGCCGACAAACTACGTCGAAGCACGCCTGCTTTGGGACACTGAACAGGATTGGCGCCAACTCTTGGATGACTTCTGCCGCAAAGCCTATGGCAAAGGCGCACTGTTCATGCAGGAATACTACCTGATGCAAACCATGCGGCAAACAGAATCTGGCCAAGAAGCAGGTTCGTACCACGCTTTCCCGCTTATCTATGACCAGGCGTTCATAACCCGAGCCAACGAGCTGTTCGCAAAGGCAAAGACTGCTGCGGACACTGCGGCTGACCGCGAACGCGTCGAAATAGCCGCTATCCCGCTACGCCAGATGCAGATGTTCTTCGACTTCCGCAACGCCCTGCACCAGTTTGACTTCGCTACTGCGCAGAAGCATTTCGATGCGCTCAAGCAAGACCTCGAAGGCTACCTGGCCCGCGAACAGGGGCTGACCTCGCACGGCGCTATAATCTACCTGAATCGCTTCTGGAAAGAGTCGCTTGAGGCGATGCGGACATACTCCAGCGGCGACTACAAAATCGCCTTCAAAATCCCCGACCGCCTCAAAACCATGCTGGACCCGTATGACGCCGGCGCGGAAATGGGCTTCTTCCGGCCCGAAATCAATGATGAAAACTACATCACCACCGCGACTTACAGCTCAACTTGGGACGCACAGGGGCTGGGCGGTTATGTCCATGGCGCGGTCTGGTACCGAGTGCGCTTCCCCGCCTTGGCCGAAAAGACGGCCGGGCTGCTGTTCGGTTGCATTGACTCCGTGGTCAAGGTCTGGTGCAACGGTCAATACATCGGCATGGGCGCAGGATTTGCCAAGCCCCAGGCGTTCGACCTGACCGGAACCCTGGTTGACCAAGGTGAAAACCTCCTCGCCATCCAGGTCATCCACAACAGCAGCTCCGAACTCGGTACCGGCGGCATCGTCTACCCGGCCTTTGTCTTCACCGGGCCGCAACTGGCCCAGAGAGCACCAAAAATTGACTTGTCCGAACGTGTGCTGCCAGGCGGAGCACGTGAGAAAGTTGCGGATTAGTTGGGCGATGGACATGAGTGGACTTTATTGGACGTTGGTAGACGACGGAGTGTACATCTGAAGGAAGTTTTCCATCAATTGCACGGGCCTGACGGCCACGCGATCGCCCATGACGATGACGGTTCCCAGTCCATAACGACGGGCTAAAATAAAGGGCACGGTCGCGTCCGGCTGCTCGCCATTGACTGGCATATCAGCGAGAGCCTCCCAAACCTCCGGCTGCTTTGGAACCAGCCCGTAGGCCGGAGTAATGCCAAACTTGTCGAGCTTATGCGGTGTTTTCAGCCACGCCCCTGGCTGGAGGCGCTTGACCCGTCGCGCCGCCAAAGGAAGACCTTTGATTCCCTGCACCGCGACATAGAAAGACGGATCGTCGAAATACTGCTCCAATGGCATGCGGGCGTATGAGACAAACACGGCCAGGGCGCCGGCCTCAATGCGTTTCCTGATTTCCGGCCAAGCCTCGGAGGGCGCGTGAGCCGCAGTGTTCGAAACTAAGTCAAGCATTTTAGAAAACGGTGAGGTCAAGAGAAAGGAGGGTCAACGAATACGACCAAATCCTACCTGTGCGGTTCCGCGACCGTACAGAAACC
>JAAZKI010000592.1 GCA_012799905.1 Lentisphaerota bacterium
ATATCGTGACTATGAGTACTTAAAACTGAAAGTTTATGAATTGCCGTCAATGGTGCTAACCAAGAGAATGCTGAGTTCCTGCTCAAAATGACCATGTTTTTTCGCAAAACCCGGAAGAGCCCAAAAAGGTAGTCATTTGTTTTCCTTGCGTCCTTATCTGGTTCAGGGATTACCGCAGCGCAAAGGCGCGAATCAGTCCGCGCAGGTGTTCGACGCAGGCGGCGATCGGGGCGTCCATAAACTTGTCAATCGGACTGAATTTGCCGTCGAGCGCGTCTAATCCGGCCTGGACATTTTTGAGGAAGCAATGCTGGAATTCGGTGGCGACGTTGATTTTGGTGATGCCGCAGGCAATGGCTTTCTGGACGTCTGCCATTGGTGTACCGGTGCCGCCGTGGAGGACTAGGGGCAGGTCAGGCAGGCGTTCGCCGATTTGTCGGCAGCGCTCCAAATCGAGTTTGGGCTCGGTCTGATAATAGCCGTGTGCGGTGCCGATAGAGATGGCCAGGGCGTCAACCCCGGTTTCAGCCGCAAACTGGCAGGCGGCTTCGACTTCGGTGAGGGCAGTGGCGTCACCCATGGCGACATGGCCGATTTCGCCTTCTGCGGTCGCGCCAGCAGCATGGGCCAGGCGCACGGCAGCAGCGGTGGCTACGACGTTGTCAGCATAGGGGAGCCGGGAGCCGTCCAGCATGATGGAGTTATAGCCCCAGTCAAGGGCATTGCGGACTTGTTCGAGGTTTTCACCGTGGTCGAGATGCAGGGCCACTGGCTGAGAGCATTTTTGCGCCAGGCGGATCAGCAGCCCGCCGAGAGCCTCGGCCTTGCCATTGCCGAACATTCGGGAATAGACTTGCAGGATAACCGGCGACTTTTCCGCCTCGGCCGCCTGAATGATGGCGACGGCTGTTTCGTAGTTGGCAGCGTTAAAGGCGCCAATGGCTTTGCCGGCCCGACGTGCTGCCGGCAGAATCTCATTCATGGTGACTAGTGGCATGTTGGATGACTTTCTGTTGCAAGGCGATGGAGGGAGATGCCCAAGGTTGGGCAGGGAAATGTGACCGCATCAGGCTCTTGGCCTGATACGGATGTAGCTGGCAATTAGGATGATGACGCCAATGACAGGCAGGATGCCGAAGACGAGGCTGATCAGAGCTGCCTGGCGCATGGTCTGACGGCTGCGCAGACGGGCGGGAATCCAGTTCAGGCCAAGGCGGGAGACGAGGAGCACGAGGACAGCGACCAGCCCGGCCGCCAGAAGCATGAAGCCGAGGCGCTTCCAGCCTGCCAGCGCTGCGACGCTGACCGCGCGGCCGTGCAGAACCACCCCGTCACGCGGGGCGCTGAACAGGCAGGTATGCCAGCGCGATGAGTCATTGCCGCACAAGGGCACGTCCAGGCTGGCTAAATTCGCCGCCGCTGCGGCCGCAGCCAATGGCTCAGCCGGAGCGACCTCGCTGGATTCGACGGCCACCTCAACCATCGGCGCCGGCGCTGCCGACGGCATCGGCGGC
>JAAZKI010000167.1 GCA_012799905.1 Lentisphaerota bacterium
ATCTCCCGCTTCTGACCAGCTGCTGCCCGGGCTGGGTCAATTTCTTCGAGCATCAGTTCCCTGAACTGCTGCACATGCCGTCTTCCGCCAAGTCGCCGCAGCAGATGTTCGGCTCCATTGCCAAGTCATATTACGCGGAAAAAATGGGTCTCAAGCCAAGCGACATTGTCGTGGTCTCGATTATGCCGTGCCTGGCCAAGAAGTACGAAGCGGCGCGGCCGGAATTTTGCCATGACGGCGTCAAAGACGTCGACTTTGTGCTTTCGACCCGTGAGCTCGCCTCAATGATCAAGGAAGCCGGCGTCATGTTCGCGTCCCTGAAGGACGAAGACTACGACGATCCGCTCGGTGAATCCACTGGCGCAAGCATCATCTTCGGCGCTTCCGGCGGCGTTCTGGAAGCCGCTTTGCGGACGGCGAATGACATCTTGACCGGCGAGGACATCAAGGAAATCGACTTTGTCGCCATTCGCGGTCTGGAAGGCATCAAGGAAGCGACGGTCACGGTCGCTGGCCAGGAATTGAAGGTGGCAGTCTGCTCCGGTCTGGGCAATGCCCGCAAGCTGTTGACCCAAATCCGCGACGGCAAGGCCAACTACCATGTCATTGAAATCATGGCCTGCCCAGGTGGCTGCATCAATGGCGGAGGCCAACCATACACCGGCAGCGACCTGGGAACCCTGGAGAAGCGCAAAGAAGCCATCTATGAGGCTGACAGGAGCTTTACGCTGCGCAAGTCGCATCTGAATCCGAGCATCCAAAAGCTCTACAAGGAATACCTGGGCGAACCAGGAAGCCAATTGGCGCACAAACTCCTCCATACGCGTTACTTTGCAAAATAAGCAAAAGTAAAAGCAAAACTCAACGCCCGGAGCTGAGCGCGTCAATGCTTCAGCCCCGGGCGTTTTCTGTCTGTGAAGTGGACAGTAAGCAGCCTGGACTACATACGGCAGCCACCGTCCACCATGTCCACCATGTCCACTCTGTCCACAACGTCCACATTTCTTTGCGCCGTAGGCGCTTAGCCATGCTTAAGGCATCCCCCGCCGATGGCGCCCCGTAGGAGGCGCTACAACCGCTGCGAACCGCCAAGAACGCCAAAAAAGTCTTGTTTCAAACATTTGTTTCAATTCCGGGTCAATAAAATCGTATGCATAGGAGTTTATTGTGCGATGATGGTGACGGCCTGCAAGCGGCGCAGTGCGCCTGGCGGCTGGGCAGGACTAACTTAACGATAGAAATTGATTCGGGAGGGATACTGACATGATCAATACAAAAAAATCACTTTTAGTTCTCCTTGCCCTGACGTTTGCCGCGGTTTTCCCTGTTCGCGGGAACCCTGCCGAGGAGTGGGACTATGGCGCTGACGCAGATGCTCTGACGCGTGGTCCGCTGCACGAGGCCTATGCCCAGCCCGTGACCGTGGATGTCGACAACCGCTTTGTGGTCAATCAGAAGCCGCCAGAGCCGATCCAGGAGATTCCACCGGATGAGAAGCCGGCCGGCGACAATGTAGTCTGGATTCCCGGCTATTGGCATTATGACGATGACACCAGCGGCTTTATCTGGATTTCCGGCTGTTGGCGAGCGGTTCCGCCTGGCAAGAGCTGGGTTCCCGGCTACTGGCAGGAAACGCCCCAGGGCTATGAATGGGTGATGGGTTTTTGGAAGGACAGCGGCGTTGACAACATTGTGTATCTGCCAGCACCGCCGGAAACGCTGGAGACAGGCCCTTCTTCAGCAGCGCCTTCGCCGGACAGCATTTGGGTTCCAGGCTGCTGGGTTTGGCAACCGGGGACGGTCTGGCGTCGCGGCGGCTATGCCTGGCGACCCGGCTTCTGGGTGACGGCCCGTCCAGACTGGGTGTGGGTGCCAGCGCACTATGCCTACACGCCACACGGCTATGTGTTTGTGGAAGGATACTGGGATTACACCCTGGCCGACCGCGGCGTCGTCTTCCTGCCGATGCGATTCAGAAGCAGCGTGTATCTCCGGAGCGGCTTCTGCTTTTCGCCTCGCCTCGTCATCAGCGCCGATTTTATTTACAGCGACTTCTTCTTTTCACCCTGCCGCCGGCATTACTTTTTCGGCGACTACTACGGAGTACGCTATTCCAGCCTCGGCTTCTACCCCTGGTTCGCTTATCGCCATCGGGTTATGATTCATGACCATCTTTATGCCCATGCGCGCTGGCGCCATCGCCATGAACCGCATTGGAGTCGCCAACAGAGAAAAGACTTTGAGCATCGACGCCAATTCAAGGAATCCAGGCCGCCACGGACGTACCGGCGTGATCGGCCTGCGGCTGATTTGCGCAATCAGGACAGGCCGCCAGTTCGTCCCATCAATGAAATCACGCGCGACCCGAAAGGCCGCCGAAAATTCGAGAAGCTGGACCAACGCCAGCGCGAGGAATACGGTCGACGCGGAAAAGACATGGAGTCATACCGGCGCGGGCGTTCAAAGTGGGAAAACCCATCGTCGGAAGGCCCGGGGCGGGATTCCCGGCCAGGCGATGGCGAGCGGAAACCCGACTCAAGATGGGGAGGGCCGTCAGACCGCGGCGCTCGGCCAGAGGCAAAATGGCAAGCCGGCGGAACCCCAGTCCGCGAGCGCCCGGCTCAGCGGATTCCGGAGCCGGGCGAGGCTGCGCCAACCCCTGGCCGTGAGCGGCCGGGAAGACCGGGGCAGGGCGATGAACGACCGGGGCGGCCGGGACGACCGGGGCAGGGCGATGAACGACCGGGGCGGCCGGGGCAGGGCGATGCACCGCCTTCGGGTCGTGAGCGCCCGAGCCGGTCTGTTCCTGCTGAACCGCAGGTTGTCCAAACCGAGCAAAGCAAGCGCCTGAGCGGGTCAAGTCGCCCCAGTGTAGACAGACCTTTGCCAGGATACAATGAAAGCCGAGCCAAGGTTCTTCCTGCTCGTGCGGTTTCAGGAAGCGCTGTTTACCCACGTCCAGCCCAGCCGATTCCTGCTCCTGCTGAGGCTGCGCCGCCATCGCTTCGTGAGCGTCCGAGTCGGTCTGTTCCCGCCGAACCGCAGGTTGTTCAAACCGAAAAAATCAAGCGCCTGAGTGGGTCACGTCGCCCCAGCGTTGACAGGCCTTTGCCTGGGTACAGTGAAAGCCAGGCCAGAGTTCTTCCTACTCGCCCAGCTTCCGGAAGCGCCGTTGTCCGGCGCCAGTCTCGGCCCCAGACTGTGCGCGTCCCAGAGTCTCCAATTGGAAGTGAAAACTATTCTGACGACGAACAGGGCATGCCGCCGGAACTGCCGCAATACCAGGCGCCCATCCGCAGCCGCTCAGCCGCTAGCAGCCGGTCAGATGGCACCCGGTCGATTGGCAGCCGCCGCCGAGGACAGAGCCGCCCATAGCAATAACACTGTCACTGCCGACGCAAAAACACACTACTAAGGAAAAAGACGAATGAAGGGTGTTCTTACCGCTATTTTGGTTGTATGCAGCGCTTTTTCCGGCTATGCGGCTGGCGCCACGGTCAAGGCCAGCCAATTCGGATATGACCGCCAAAACGCCACCAAATGCCTGCAAGCGGCGTTTGATTCTGACGCGGACACGGTCATCGTTGACCAAGTCGGCTCCGAATGGCTGGCCGGCCGCCTGTACATCAAACGGGACAACCTGACGATTATCTTCGCGGAAGGCGTCACTCTGCGGGCGCTGCCCGGGGCTTTCCCTAAGCGGCCCGATGCCTTTATTAGCGCCACTGGCCGTAAGAACATCACCTTTATCGGCCAGAAAGACTCGCTGGTGACCATGAACAAGGAGGAATATCGCCAGATTGACGCTCGCTTCCAGGGCGGGCATCGGCATGCGTTCCGCCTTATGAACAATGACGGCGTGACTTTCCGCGGCATGACCATCACTTCGTCTGGCGGCGACGGCATCTATGTCGGCCACGGTTGCCGCAACGTCCTGATTGAGGACACCTCCTGCCTCAACCACGCGCGTCAGGGCATCAGCGTCATTTCCTGCGAAAACCTGCTGATCCGAAATTGCCATTTTGACAATACCAACGGCACGCCGCCCCAAGCCGGCATTGACTTTGAACCTAATAACAAGAACGAATGCCTGATCAATTGCGTCTTGGAAAATTCCACGTTCAACGGTAATGCCGGCAGCGGATTCACGGCATATCTGCCCAATCTTGACGGCAGTTCCAGCCCGGTGTCCATCACCGTGCGCAACTGCGAATTCATCGGCAACAACTCGGGGGCGACAATTTCAAACAAGCGGCAGGCCGGCAATCTCCTGCTGGGCGCCATCGCATTTGAAAACTGCCGCATCGGCGGTTCCAAGGCAATCAATATGCGGGTGGCTGACGTAGGGGAGGGCTTCTCCTTCGCCATGACTGACTGCACAATTGACAATACCGGCCAAAAACAAGAGGCCCTGACTTTCACCTCCTCAACTATCCTGTCGCCGGACCTCGGCAATATCGCGGTGAAGAATCTCCGCGTCATCGATGACCAGCCAGGTCGCGCCCCGGTCCGCTTCCAGCCTTTGTTCGGCTGCGGCGTGAATAAAGACGTGCAGGTTGATGTCACCATAAACGGCGAAAAATACGATGTCGCGCCGGTCTTGGCGACGATGCCGCCGTCCGAGCGTGAGAAGATCGAGTTGACCAAGGAGACGCTGGACGGGCTGGTCGCGCCGACCGTGACCGGAGACGCCCATAATCCGAAAGTGCCGAC
>JAAZKI010000345.1 GCA_012799905.1 Lentisphaerota bacterium
GCCAGACCGTCGCTGCCGACGTAACGGCTCCAGCCGAAGGTCGAGCCGGCTTCCACGGAAATCCGTTTCCGGCAGGATGCGGGCAGCACGGATTCGCGATACTCCGCGCTCTGCTTCTCAAACAATTCCCAGCTCGGCATGGACACCACCCGAACCTTGCGGCCGGCAGCCCGCAGGATGTCCGCAGCGCCCATGACGGTTTGCAGCTCAGAGCCGGTTCCAATCAGAATCAGCTCGAAGTCCTTTTCGCAGCTGACAACGTACGCGCCCTTGGCCACGTCCATCCGCTCCGCCACGATTTCTGCGGGCAGGTTTGGCAGAGTCTGCCGGGTCAGGCACAGCACCACTGGGCCGTCCGCCTGCAAGGCTGCTGCCCAGGCATGCGCTGTCTCATGCGACTCAGCGGGCCGGATGGTGATCAAGCCGGGAATCGACCGGAACATCGCCAGCTGCTCAATCGGCTGATGCGTCGGGCCGTCTTCGCCGACAAAGATTGAGTCGTGGGTGAACACATAAATCTCATGCAGGCGTTGCAAGGCCGCCAGGCGGAGAGCCGGTTTCATATAATCGGCAAACACCATGAAGGTGGAGCTGAAAGGAATAGTCGTTCCGGTCAGGGCCAAGCCATTGCTGATCATGCCCATGCCCAATTCGCGGACGCCGTAGTGGATATTCCGCCCGGCGCGGTCGGCGGTGCCAAAGTCACCAGCGCCCTTCAGGTACGTCTTCGTGCTCGGATTCAAGTCAGCCGAACCGCCGACCAGAGCCGGCACCAGGGCCGCCGCCTTTTGCATGATCTCACCGCCGGAATTCCGGGTCGCAGTCGGCTTTGCCGGCACTGCTTTCAGGAGTTCAGACAGGATATCGGCCGGCACCGTGCGATTGCGCAGCGCTGACAGCAGCTCGCGGCGCTCCGGCGTCAGCCCAGCCGAGAAGCTGGCGAACTTTTCGTTCCAGGCAGCGGCCGCCTTCTTCTTCGCCGCTATGGTCTCATTGCAGAGAGTGCGCACTTCGGGCGGCACCACAAATGACTGCGCCGGGTCAAAGCCGAGATTGGCCTTGGTTGCAGCCAGCTCTTCCGCGCCCAGAGGAGCGCCATGGCTTTCACTGCTGCCTGCCAACTTCGGGCTGCCAGTGCCGATAACCGTCCGCCCAATGATCAAAGTCGGCTTATCCTTCAGAGTCCGGGCCAAGTTGAGCGCACCGCGAATCTGCTCGATATTCTGCCCATCAATGCGCAGGACATTCCAGCCGTATGCCGCATATCTGGCGCCGACGTCTTCGCTCAGGGCGATTTCAGTCGAGCCTTCGATAGTGATGCCGTTGTCGTCGTAGAACACAATCAAGTTGTCCAGCTGCAAGTGTCCAGCCAGGGCGCATGCTTCGTGAGAGGTGCCTTCCATTATGCAGCCGTCTCCGCTGAGGACATAGACTTTCTGGTCAAACAGGCAGTCGGGTGCGCCGATGCGGGCTTGCAGCTGCTTCAGGCCAATCGCCATGCCAACGGCCGACGCCAGCCCCGAGGCCAACGGCCCAGTCGTCACTTCCACGCCTGGTGTGTGGCCATATTCCGGATGGCCCGGGCACTTGCTGCCCAGCTGGCGGAACTGCTTCAAATCCTCCATGGTGAGGCCGCAGTCGAACAAATGCAGAAGCGAATACAGCAGCATTGAGCCGTGGCCGGCTGACAGCACAAACCGATCGCGCCCCAGCCAATCAAGGTCGCTCGGGTCAAAACGCAGAACGTCGTTCCACAACGTAAACGCAAAATCGGCGCAGCCCATCGGCATGCCCGGATGGCCGGAATTGGCCTTCTGTACACCGTCGGCAGACAAAATACGCACCGTGTCAACGGCTTTCTTGAAGGTTTGGCAACAGCTTGTCATCGCAGTTCTCACTCCTGTTCTTGTTCTTGTTTTTCAAGGTTGTGTTTTTTCCGCTCAAGGAATACTCATATCATCTAAAAAATCAACTACAGTTGTCGGCCTGCGGCAAACTCACCGTGACACCGGCTGGCCGCCCCGCAGCCAGGCCGTGATGAATTGATCAATGTCACCGTCAAGAACAGCGCTGACATTGCTCGTCTCCTCATCCGTGCGCAAGTCTTTCACCAGCTGGTATGGCTGCAAAACGTAGGAGCGAATCTGGTTGCCCCAGGCATTGTCACCCTTAGCCGCCGACTCGGCCGCGTGCTCGGCCCGGCGTTTCTGATCCTCTAAATCATACAGTCGCGCCTTCAGAATCCGCATTGCATTCGCTTTATTCTTATGCTGCGAACGCTCGCTCTGGCAGGTGACGACAATCCCGGTCGCCAGGTGGGTCAGGCGCACCGCGCTGTCAGTCCGGTTAACGTGCTGGCCGCCAGCGCCGCTGGCTCGAAACGTGTCAATGCGCAAATCGCTGTCCGCGATCTCAATATTGATATCGTCATCGACTTCCGGCAGCACGTCAACCGACGCGAACGACGTGTGACGGCGCTTGTTGGAGTCAAACGGCGATATCCGCACCAGGCGATGCACGCCCTTTTCGGCTTTCAGATAGCCGTAGGCAAACTCGCCCTGCACGGTCATAGTGGCGTATTTCAGGCCGGCCTCATCCCCTGGCTGAATGTCGACGGTTTCATACTGGTAGCCGCGCGCGTCAAGCCAGCGCGTATACATGCGCACCAGGATGCCGCACCAATCGCACGACTCGGTGCCGCCTGCGCCGGCATGCACCGTCAAAATCGCATTATTGCGGTCCATCTTGCCGGACAGGAAACTCACCAGCTCCAATTGATCAAGGGTCTTGACCAAATCCGGCCAGGTCTGCTCTGCCTCGACATACAACGACGAGTCTTCCCCTTCCATCTCGGCCAATTCACCGAGAACGGTGAAGTCATCCACCTGTCCTTCCAGGCGGGCAAACGGCTCCAGGACACCCTTGACGGCGCTGACTTCCGCCACTGTCTCCTGGGCTTCCTCACGACGATCCCAAAAATCGGGCCGGGTCATCTTTGCTTCCAGCAATTCCAGTCTTTCCTGCTTGCCGGCGACGTCAAAGAAACCCCCTCAAGTGTTCGAGGCGTTCGCGCGCCTCGGACACTTTGCTTTGCATTTCTTCACGAGTCATGGCTAATTTCCTTCTATTCTGGCCAGTCGTTGGCTTTAAAATCAAACAAAATACTAATATACACCCAAATCACGCCCTCGCTTCTCGGCACGTCGGTTTTTGCCGAGGCCGCGTGCCGCGGCGGCATTTGGTGTTATCTTAAATATTATAGCCTTAGCGCGTCCGTCCTCGCACCCGTTCCCGCACTTCATTCAGAAAGGAAAGACTATGCGCCTTGATCTGCACGTCCACTGCAATGTCACTGACCCCGCCGCTGCGGCTGAGCTAGTCCGCACCTGCGAAAAACTCTCCACCCGCGCCGCCCTTTCCGGCGGCAGCCGCTATGGCGCCCGTGACTACGCCTCCAACGACTATGTCCTTGGTCTGTCCAAGCAATATCCCGACTGGATTCTCCCGATGGCACGGTTTGATCTTTGGGAAACAGCGCCTGACCCGGCAGCTGTGCACAAACTGGCGGAACAGGGATTCCGCGGCCTGAAATGCATCTATCCCTTTTACCCCTACGACCACGACTCCTATATGCCGGTCTATGCCGCCGCCAGTCAATGCCGCCTGCCGATCTTGTTCCACACCGGCAACTACCGCCCCTCGGAAGCCGATGCCCGCTGGCAGCGCCCTGTGCTCACCAACATGTCGCCGCTGACTTTGGACCGGATCGCCAGGTCTTTCCCTGACCTGAAAATCGTCATGGCGCATTTGGGCACCACCTTCTGGCGCCTGGAAGCCGCCGAGCTGATCAAGCTGCACCCCAACCTGTATTCCGACCTCGCTGGCTGCGGCAGCTGGATGGCACTAGCGCCGGAAACGCTGGTCAAGCTGCTCTCCCCAACCATCCCCCTGCTGGACTCCTCCTACCGCGGATTCCGGAAACTAGTCCTCGGCTCTGACGCCTATGTCAACATCCCCGGAATCATGACTGACGCCCAAGCCTGGTACGACGCCTTCTGCCGCAAAATCGGACTGCCGGAGGACGTCGCCAAGGGCATTATGGGCGACACTGCCGCCGCGTGGTTCGAGGCATGAGCTGATGCGAGAGGGCGCCTACCCAGCTGACTCCGCAGGCCGGCTCTCCGGGGCGTCCGGCGTGGTCTTGTCGCTCATCATTAAGTAGACGCCAACCACTACCATGAGCAAGGCCAGGACAAACCAGGGAGTGACCCTTTCCTGCAAAAACCAGACGGAGAGAATCAGGGCCAAGCTGCTGCTGACATAGCCGAAGGCGCCGAGCCGACCGGGCGAAATAACGCGCAACGCCCCCAGCCACAACGCATTGGCCACGCCGCCGGCCATAACGCCCAGATAAATCGTCCCCAGCCAGACCCGTGGCGGCATGGCCAGAGTCATCTGACTGCCGCTGATAAGCATGAGCGGCAGGAGGCTCAATCCGCCGACGCCCAGCAAAATTGCGGTCGCCAGCGCGCTGCCATGCCGCCGGGTGACGCCCTCTCCCCAAACCGTGTAGACGCTCCAGCAGGCGCCCGAGGCGAGGGCGAGCAAATCGCCAATCCAGAAGCTGGCGTCGCCGCCATAGATATCACCGCCTCGACTGAGCATGGCTCCGGCCACCCCGGCAAAACCCAGCACCATGCCGATAACCTTGCGATGAGTGAATTCCTCCTTCAAAACAAGGTATGCAAGGATGGCCGTCATAATCGGCGATGTGTTGGCCATCAACGAACTGCGGGCCGCTGTCGTATACTTCAATGACAGGAAAACCAGGAAGCTCTCTGCCGCCACCCCGATGACAGCGAGTCCAATAAACATCCGCCAATCCACCTTCAGCGCCAGCCACAGCCGCCGCCAACCTTGCCGGAAAAGAACATACAGCAAGAAACCAACGGCGCCCAGCTCCAACCTCAGAAAGGTCAGCCAGAGCGCATCAATCGCCTCGGCTTCTTCACCGAACAGATAGCGGCTAGTCGGATAAAAACTCGCCCACAGAACCGTGGCGCCTCCTCCCCAAAGCAATCCCTTGACCTGCTGGCAACGTACTGTGCGCATAACTTACCTGCAACCTTCTTCTATCTGCTGTCTGCAATCATTCACCAACACAATGCCAAGCCTGCTCCGCGTCCTGACAGCAAAAAAAAACACCGCGCGGAGGCAGCCGCTCATCTGCGCCACCTATTCCTGTCCAGGCGACTCAACCTCAATCTCGGCCGACAGCGCATCCTTGATAGTGTGCAACACCAGCGTCGTCTTCGACTTTTCGACGCCCTCAATCTGGCCGATGCGACTCATCAGGTTCCGCAGCGCCTCGGTGTCCCGGACCACGACCTTCAATAGATAGCTGCAAGCCCCAGCCACGTCGTACACTTCCCGGACTTCCGGCATGTCTGCCAGAATCTGACCAATGCCTGTTTCCCCAATCCGCTCCCCCGTGTCCAGCTCCACAAAAGCCGTCAACAACAGCCCCAGCTTCGCATCGTCAAAACGAGTCTCAAAACCCCTGATGTAGCCGTTGCGCTTAAGCTTGCGCATGCGATCCAAAACAACCGACGGCGCCAAACCAAGACGACGAGCGATCGAGACATTGGCAATCCGTGCATCAAGACGAATTACATTCATAATCGAACGGTCAATGCTGTCCATAATTCATCTCCTTTGTATTTTTTATAAATATAATTCGGTTTTGTTGGCATTAAATATAATTCGACTATTCTTCAATGCAACCGCACAGCACTTAGTCTGTCAGCTATTGATAATGGCCATTCCGACAGCATGTTTTCAGCGCTAACTGTAGCGCCTCTACAAGGCATCAGTTTTGAGGTATGCCTTTTAAGCACCTACAGCGCAAAAAGATGTGGACGGTTTGGACATAGTGGACGGTGTGGACATGGTGGACGGTGTAGTCCAAACTCACTCTCGCCCCTCGCCCCTTTCCTGAGACCGCTGCTCGTTGGATTTCCGAATATCAATGAGTGACCGATTACCAGCTGTAGCCAAAACGTTCACCGAAAGTATAACAATCACCGATTATTGTTATACCCATGTTATATTAAAGAATTTATTGAAATGCCTTTTAAATCATGCCGGTTGGCCTTGCTGACCGGTTTCATCCCGAGCCTGGCCAGGCGTCCTTGAACGCCGGCCTTCACAACCCCACCCAGGAGGACATGCGATCATGGCGATTACTCAAACAGCAATCAGTTACTATGGACTGAACTACGTTGAACATGCGGCCGCCGATTTTCAGGAAATGATAGAGCACGGCTGCACGGCGGTCATTTTGGCCGTGACCGAATTTGACTTTGACTTCTGGCGTCCGAACATTCCTCGCATCGTTGCCAAGGCGCACGAACTCGGCCTCAAGGTGCTGCTTGATCCCTGGGGCATCGGCAAGTATTTCGGCGGCGAACAAGTGAGCAAATATCTCCAGAACAACATTGAGAACCGCCAGGTTTCGGCCCTGACCGGCGAAAAACTCCCTTACGCCTGCTTCAACACCAACAGCTTCCGGGATTACTTCCAGAACTTCTGCCTGACCCTGGCCCGTGAAGCCGGCGCAGATGGCTTCTTCTGGGATGAGCCGCATTACGCGTACCCGAAATCCTACGCCTCCATCACCGGCGGCATCAGCGATGAATGGACCTGCCGCTGCCCAGTCTGCCAAAAACTCTTTGTCGACTACTACGGCTATGACATGCCCCGTACCATGACTGACGACGTGAAGCAGTTCCGCTGGCGGGAAGCCCTGTACATCCTCTCAGAGACCAGCCGGCAAATCAAACAGATCGACTCGAAACAGGAGATCACCTGCTGCGTGCACGCCACCCTGAACTCGTACTATGTGACCGAACACCGCGGCTATGACAACTGGGACATGGTCGCCGCCTGCCCCTACTTCGACGTCTTCTCCACCACCATCATCTCCTGGGACCTGCCCGAGCCATTCTTTGAGCACATCACGCGGCGCACCGTCGAAATCGCCCGCAAGCACGGCAAAATCTCGGAACGGTGGCTGATGGGATATTACAAGCAGCCCGCCGACCTGGCTCAAATCGACCGTATCGTTGACCTGTATGTCTCCCTCGGCGTTGACCGCCTGTCCGCCTGGACCTACCGCGGCGGCTACGGCACTGTCCTGGCTGCGCCGGATGCACTCGCCCTCTGGGACCGCATCGGCCAGAACTACCGTCGAGTCTGCAAGAAATAATATCAGCAAAAAGCCGCCGGCGCCTCACCCTGCACAGCAACCCCAACTAAGGATAACGACCATGTCTGCCCTGAATGATTTCGGTTATGTGGAAAAAGCGTTTGCCAACATTCGTGAAGTGATGGAGAAGCAAGGCGACAACATCAAGCAGGCAGCGACCATGATGGCTGACGCCATTGCCGCTGACCGGCTCATCCACGTCTATGGCGGCGGCGGCCACACCACCCTGGTCATGGGCGAAATGTTCTTCCGCGCCGGCGGTCTCAGCAACATCAATCCAATCATGGAAACCGGCCTGTCCGTCTTCAACCAGGCCCTCAAGTACCTCGAACTGGAACGCTGCGTCAACTACGGCGCCGCCATCGTAAAATATTACGACTTGCAGCCCGACGACCTGCTCATCATCTTCCACAACATCGGCATCAATCCGGCTACCATCGATGCCGCCCTGGAAGCGAAAAAATGCGGCGTCAAAATCATTGCCGTGTCCAGTTCCTATTGGCAGAATGAAATGCCGCCGGACCACTTCATCCGCCACCCGTCGGGCAAGAATCTCTTTGATTTGGCTGATGTCTGCATTGACGACTACAACCCAGTCGGCGACGCCATTGTCAACGTGCCCGGCTTTGATTCGCCAATTGGACCAGTCTCCAACTTAGTCGACTTTGCCATCGCCCACCTGCTGGAGATTGAGACTGTACGTCAATGTGTGGAACGCAGCCTAGTTCCGCCGGTCTGGCGCAGCGCCAACGCGCCTGGCGGCGATGAATTCAACGCCGCCCTGCTCAAAAAATACAAGCCGCGCATCAAGAGCCTCTAAACAGAGCCTGTCCGAAAAGCAAAGACGCCAGGGACGCCAAGACTTTTTGCTTGGCGTCCCTGGCGTCTTCGTGATTAGTCCCTGTTTAATTGAATCGACAAAGAGCGCGTGAGTCGGCGCACAAAAAA
>JAAZKI010000255.1 GCA_012799905.1 Lentisphaerota bacterium
CCGGCGATGACTCGCATGATATTGTGGTTCAGCTGCTTTTGGAAGTCCGGGGTTCGGCTTTCACCGGGCGGGAAAGCGATGGATGTTTTGAATTCGCGGCGGTCGTCTTCACGCCCAAAGTCAGGGTTTTCGGCCAGGCGGATTTTTTGTATGTCGGCCAGGCGTTTGCCCGGGTATTGCAGGCAGAGCCATCCCTCGGGCGTGATGTCGCCGATTTCCAGCTCGATGTCGTCCTGCTCGGGCGCGGTGTCGTCTTCTTCCAAATAGAAGCGATGCCAGAAGCCGCGGAATTGATCGACTAGTTGCAGAAAAGGACGGTTCTGCTCATCAAGTTTCTGCTTGCGAATGGTGAACATCAGTTTGCGGCCGACCTTGAAGCCTGCGCCACGCAGAGCCTCGAAGCGGTTTTCCGCGAGAGCGAGATACATGCCATTGATCGACTGGACAACACATTCAAAGCTGTCGCCAATGTTCAACGGCGTGGCTGACTCGTAGTGGTAGTGGTCGACGCCGCTGTCGAGGTCCTTCAAGGTGTATTTCCCAGCGAAATCGCGGCCGATGACGGAGAATTTATAGGTGAATCCCGGCACATAGACTTGTCTCAGAAGCCATTCGCGATCCTGCTGCAGAAAGGGAAACTGTTCTTCCTGGGCGGGGTTGAAGCGGCTGGAAATCAGCTTGTTGACAAAACAGCGTATCTTCCGGGGAAATTTTTCCGGCGGCATGGTGATTTGGAAGGGCAGCGCCTTGACCCGGTATTCGAGCATTCCGAAATTTGGCAGGGTGGTCTTGCCGTCGTATTTCAGCATGATATAGACTTCGCCATTTTCGTCTTCATCCAGGCCAATATAGTCGAAGTCGTAGCTTTCTTTTTCGTTAAAGGTCGCCATGAACACCCTTTCTTGGATTGTGGTTGAATGCTCGTCGCCTACAGCAGCAGCCGTCGCGGCAAATCAGCGCGGTCAGTTCGCCTTGCGGTTTTGCAGATATTCGTCCATGCGTGCATTGACTGGCCATGGATGATCCTTCGGGCATCGGGCGATTTCCTTGGCGAGGCCATCATAGAGTTTGGTCAGATCGGCTTGGGTCATGCCAGTGGCCTGCAAGACCTTCGAGTTATCCATGATGCGGTCGAAGAGACGGTCGTATTCCAGCTGCCAGCTGGCGTTGATTTGATAGGGGTCTGGGCAAATGATGCCGATGTAGTCTTTTTTGTCCACCCACACTGCTTTGAGATTGCAGATGTCTTTGTAATAATCGGCGATTTCGCCCCAGGTATGATGTTCGGCAGTGGCGACCGTAAATGTTTCTCCACGGGCTTTTTCATTGAAGAGCAAGCCTGCAATCATTTTTGCGACATCGCCAGCCCAGCTCATCGTAGCCTGGATATTTTTGGCTTGCTCCGGTAGGACAACCTCTTTCCCGGCAAAGGCGCGGCCGACGGTGTTGGGCGCTTCCAAGGTCACCAGCTGATAGCGCATCAGGGAGTAGGTGATGGCCGGGCGGATAATCGTCCAGTTCTTCTCCGCAAAGCTGCGCATGATATTTTCTCCGCGCGCCTTGTAGATGCAGTAGTCGTCGGAGTTTTTCAGCAGCACATCTTCGGAGCTGTCAATAAGTCGCGGCGAGGTCTCCTTGACCGGATGCTCCTTGTTGTCATAAATCCGGTAGCTTGAAAGATAGATGTAGTGTCCAGTATTTTTGACCAGCATGGGCAGGCGGTAAACCAGCTCAGCGGTCGGATAGATCAGGAAATCGACGATGCCGTCATAGCCGTTTTTCAGCAAATTCTGCATCGTGCCACTTTCCTTGGCATTTGCCTTGATGTGCCGGACGTTCGAGGGCAGTGGCGTGGCCATATCGTCAAACGCCACGGAATCAATCTGATAGCCCTGCTGAGCCAGCAGCGGAACCAGGTATTTCCCCATCGCACCAGTTGAACCGAGTACAAGTACTTTCTTTGACAATTGAGACTCCTTTCCCATTAAAAAAATGAAAAATCAGGGGGCGGCCCCTGTTCCGCCTTAATCCAGGGAAAAACATAATTCAAACCCTGGAGATTACAATGCGAGAGCATCGTTACTTTGAAAGATGATGGAAAGCGTGCCAGCAAAATCATACCCCGGCACAAAACAACTATGATTCTGTTAAA
>JAAZKI010000170.1 GCA_012799905.1 Lentisphaerota bacterium
ACAGGGAGCGGAAAAAAGTGGCAAAACAGCCGCTTTGCCTGCAAGCGACTCTTCGAGTTAATGTATTCCCAGCCGGAAGGAATGTAAAGCCGCAGTCTCGGAAAAGAGCGCTCCAAACGCCGATTTTAAGGGTGTCGTGCGTAGTTCTGGAGGCTCCTACCCCTCGCCGCTCGCCGCTCGCCGCTCGCCCCTCGCCCCTAGAGAAAGCTCGCCCCTAGAGAAAGCCCCTCGCCTCCGTCCAGTGCCGGCACTTTAGTGCCGGAATTCGCCCCTCGCCGCTAATTGGCCGGGTACGGGAAATCCTTGCGTTCGATGACGAACATCGCCTGGTCAGCTGTGATATTGTAGTCGTTTTCCCCCCCGATTACGTAGTCGAGGACTTCGCCTTCGACCAAGGCCCATGCTTTGACAATGTTGATGTTGTCTTCTTCTGTCCAGTCAATGAAATCAGTGATGCTGCACAGATGGATGTTCGGGGTGTCGTGCCAGGCGTATGGAAGCGACGCTGTCACCGGCATGCGGCCGCCCAGGCTGAAAGCCAGCCGGACGCTCCAATGGGCGAAATTCGGGAAAGAGACCACGCACCAGCGAGCGACGCGCAGCATTTGGCGCAGCGTCTTCAGGGGATAGTGCAGGGTCTGCAAGGTTTGTTCCAGGACGGCATACGTGTAGCATTGGTCGGGCAGGGCGTCGAGAAAGTAGTCCAAGTCCTCGTGACAGACCGGCATCCCGCGCTCAATGCAGCGGATGACGGCATCGCCATCTCGGTCAACGCCTTGCAAGACGACGTCATGCTGGTATGAAAGTCGCGCCAGCAGATCGCCTTCACCGCAACCGAGGTCAAGAATGCTGTCGTTCGGCCGCACCAAGGTCTCAATGAGCGGGTCTTCCCAGCGCTTTGGGGCATGTTCGCTAAAATCTTTGCCCGATTCGATGAAATCGACAACACGCTGATACAGAGCCGAAAACGAACTATCGTTTGATTTTACGCCGATGGCCCGCAGGAAATCCTCCACGCCGGGAAGATATTTCAGGGCTTCGGCGTCAAGGTCGTTTTTTAGAGGAGGTTGTTTGGCTTTGTTTTTCATTTGTGCTGCCCTCCTCGCAAGAATTGCCGCCGAGCCAGAGTCGGTGAAAGCAGGAAGGCGCGCAGCATGCGCCCTACGGTCTTGGCTTCCACCAGGAAGGCGTCGTGGCCATAGTTGGATTCGACCTGCATATAGGTGACGGGAATGCGGTTGTGCAGGAGCGCGACAACGAATTCGCGGCAGCATTCCGGCGGATACAGCCAATCCGTGGAGAACGACACCACCATGACTTCGGCTCTGATCCTGGCGCAGGCGGCTTGGAGGCTGCCGTCGCCCCATTCGGCGCCGTCGTAGTTGTCCAGCATGTGGGTGATATACAGGTAGCTGTTGGCGTCAAAGCGAGCGACAAAGGATTTGCCCTGGTACTGCAAGTAACTTTCCACCTCGAATTGTTCGCCGGTGCCGTTTTTCGTGCGGTTCCGTCCAGTCTGCCGGGTGGTTCGCCGCCGACCGAATTTATCTTCCATGCCCTGGCCGGATAAATAGGTGATGTGAGCCAGCATTCGAGCGGCGGCCAGGCCGTCATCCGGCTTGGCCTGGTCATAGTAGTCGCCATTGTTGAACTTGGCATCGGAGAGAATGGCGTGTCGGCCGACGACGTTAAAGCCGAGGCCCTGGGCTGAGAGACGCGGCCCGGCTGCCAGGATGATGCATTTGACCACGCGTTCCGGATAGGCCACGGCCCATTCAAAGGCCTGCAATCCGCCCAAGGAGCCGCCGCAGACTGCGTACAGCTGTTTGATGCCGAGGTGATCAAGGAGGCGTGCTTGCAAGCGCACGGTATCGCCGACCGTCACCAGGGGAAAGGTCTGTCCATAGGGTCGGCCCGTGGCTGGATTGATGCTGGCCGGGCCGGTAGTGCCGTAGCAGCTGCCCAGGATGTTGACGCAAAGCACGCAGAAGCGGTTGGTGTCAATGGGCTTTCCGGGGCCGACTATGGTGTCCCACCAGCCGGGCCGGTCTAGGCGCCAGGGCCGCCAAGTCGGGCTGGCAGTAGCATCCCAGCCTGCGACATGGGCGTCGCCGGAAAGGGCATGTGTAATCAGGATGACGTTGTTGCGGTCGCTGGCCAGTTCGCCAAGCATTTCGTATTCGACGTCAATCGGGGCGAAGGTGATGCCGCTGTCGAGAGGCAGGGGGTTATCCGGCGTGACCAGGCGAATCCGCTTGGGATAGGTCCAGCCGACGGAATGCAGGCTGTCCGGGGAATCATACTCTTTGCGTCGCTGGCTGCCTCCGGAGATGTCGCCGAAGGAGCCTTGCGGGGCTGCTGAATGAAAGGTTTTGTTGCTGAAAGTTGTTTTCTCCACGATGCTCAGGTGTTTTCGAAGGAAAGGTGTTCGTGAACTTGGCGCTTGGCCAGGCAGGGCAGCGGCGCAGCTTAATTAGGCCGATGCGTTATAATATAACGGCGATTCCTAGAAAATAGTGTAGATTTACGGAAAAACATAGGGTGAACTATCCGTTCACAACCTAATTTGATAACCACGAAAAACACGAAAGGACACGAAATTTTGTTTTTGGTTGTTTTTTAACCACGGAATATACGGAATATACGGAAATTTTGTTAATGTGTAAAGTTTTGCAGTGAGCGCTTGCAGTATAGACTCCACGCTGAAGTATGTCGTACTGGCGGCCCAAAGGGCCAGCAACATAAAAGCCCAGGGTGAGCGCAGCGAAGCCCTGGGTGAGGCGTATAATAATTTTGAGCCCCGCCAGGGGTGACACATAAGCGCTGTTTTGATGAAAAACTTTCCCAAAAAACAAGAAGTTGACTGATAGCAGTATGGCGCAGCCAGCTACAGTCCCAGTAGGCGAATGGCATTGCCGCGGGCGATTTTGGTGAATGCTTCTGGCGCCAGCTTGCCGCTGTCGCGCAATTCCAGGAGGAGTTTGTCCATGGGGCAGAGAGACTCGGGATTGCAGATGTCGGTTCCGTACATGATCCGATCCTGGAATTCGGTTAGGAAACGAGCTGCGAAATCCAGGTCACGCGCCATGGCGTAGTAGCCACTGCCGGCAGACAAGTCAGCCCACATGTTCGGATACTGGCGGAATAGCCTGACCACCGCGCCCTCTGCGCGAATCGGATGCTTGAGGTACGAGGCACGGTTGTCCCCCGGCGCCAGGACGCCCAGTTCACTCCAGAAGGCCGGCCCGTGGCCGATGATGGTCAGCCGCGGGAACATTTTCAGGCAGGTCTCAAGCTGCGGCAGTCCCTGGTCGTCATAGAGGCCATAATGGTTGCCGATGGCCGTTGAAATATCAAAGGTCAGGGGCAGGCCAAAAGCTTCGACCTGGCGGAAGAAGTTCAATACGAGGGGGTCGGTGAAAGCCAGGTTCGGCATGAATTCGCCGACTCCCTTGAAGCCGTGCTCCTTGTACCAGCTCAGCCAGGGCGTGAAGTCAGCGGTCGGGGAGTTGCGGATGCCGCGTGGGTCAAGATTGCAGAAGGGAATGAACCGGTCTGGATAGCGTTCGCAGACCGCCAGGATTTCCTCGTTCGACTGCGGGAGATAGACTTCCGGGCCAATCAGGGGCATCAGGACGCCGCGCTCAATCTGGTGGGCGTCATAGACGCGCAGGACTTGTTCTGGGGTGGCAAATTGGGTGCGGCCGTCCTGGGGTGGCCCGGGGTACGCGTATGCATGCACATGCATATCGATGAACATGGCCATTTCCTCCTGCAAATGTCACTGAACTAAAGTCTGGACGGCGGTTATCAATCAAAGCGGGCGCTGGCCAAACCAGCGCCCGCTGTTCATGTTAGCTTAGACGCCGGAATAGGCGCTGAAGCCGCCGTCAATCGGAATGACCGCGCCGGTCACGAAGCCGGCCGCCTTGTCGCTGGTCAGCCAGAGCAGGGCGCCTAGCAGGTCGGACGGTTCGCCGAACTTCGCCATTGGCGTGTGATTCAGGATTTTATGCGAACGCGGCGTGAGGCCGCCGTCCGGGGTGGTGAGAAGAGAGCGGTTCTGGTCAGTGAGGAAGAAGCCGGGAGCGATGGCATTGACGCGGATGCCCATTGGCGCCATGTGCACGGCCAGCCACTGGGTGAAGTTGCTCACTGCGGCCTTGGCAGCGCTGTAAGCCGGAATCTTGGTCAGGGGCTTGAATGCGTTCATGGAAGAGATGTTGATGATAACGCCTTTGCCATTTTCGGCCATCGCCCGTGAAAACACTTGCGTCGGCAGCAGCGTGCCGAGGAAATTCAGGTTGAAGACGAATTCGATGCCTTTGGGGTCGAGGTCGAAGAAGGTCTTGACATCGGGGTCGGTGTTGGTCAGGTCGGCCTTGCTCATCTGTTCATTGGAGGTCGTGCCCTTGGGGTTGTTGCCGCCCGCGCCGTTGATCAGGATGTCGCACGCGCCGTAGGCAGCGCGCACTTCCTTTTCTGCCGTTTCCAGGCTGGCGCGTTCCAGCACGTTGCAGGCCACGCCCATGGCAACGCCGCCCTTGGCCGTGATCGCTGCCGCCACCTTGTCAGCCGCTTCCTTGCGAAGGTCGAGAATAGCGACTTTGGCGCCGCACTCGGCAAGCGCTTCAGCCATCACGCTGCACAAAATGCCGCCGCCGCCAGTGACGACAGCGACCTTGCCGGCTAAATCAATTTTGAACGGTGTTGACATGTTCTTGCTCCTTTGGTTTGTGGGTTGGTGCTTCGAGGCGTCGGAAAGACAGGGAAATCATCTCCCGCAGCGGGTTATTCGAGGACAGCCTTGATGCGGCGGACGCCGCGGCTGGAGCTCTCCTCCTTCGTGATCCGGAAATGACCCATGCCGCCGGTCTGCGACACATGCGGCCCGCCGCAGATTTCCATGGAAAAGTCGCCGATAGTATAGAGTTTGACGAGGTCGCCGTATTTTGATTCAAACAGGCCGATAGCGCCGCGCTTCTTGGCTTCTTCCAGTGACACTTCTTCGTGGGTCACAGGCAGGTCGCGGCTGATCTGGGCATTGACCAGCTCCTCCACCTGGGCGATTTGCTCTGGCGTCATCTTTTCGCCGTAGGTGAAGTCGAAGCGCAGGCGTTCGGCCGTGATATTGGAGCCGGCCTGGGTCACATCCTCGTTGAGCACAGTGCGCAGAGCCTGGTGCAAAAGGTGCGTCGCCGTATGCAGGGCCGCAGTGCGTTCCGACTGGTCAGCCAGGCCGCCCTTGAATTTTTGTGACGCGCCGGCGCGAGATAGCTCCTGGTGCTTGACGTAGGCCTCCTGGAAGCCCTTCGCGTCAACCGTGAAGCCTCGTTCCGCCGCCATTTCCTGGGTGAGTTCTAGCGGGAAGCCGTACGTTTCGTAGAGGTTGAACGCCTTGCGGCCGCTGATGACTTTGTTTTCCAGGTGCGGCGGAAATTTGTCCACCAGCTTGTTGAATTCGCGGGTGCCATTTTCAAGGGTTTTGCCGAATTGCTCTTCCTCGCGGCGCAGTTCATTGTGAATGAACTCTTCGTTTTGGCGCAGTTCCGGGTAGGCGTCGCTGTATTCAGCGATGACCACCTCAGCGATTGTGCTGGTGAACATTTCGGTGATGCCGAGTTTGCGCGCTTCGCGGATGGCTCGGCGAATAAGGCGTCGCAGCACATAGCCCTGGTCGACGTTGCTGGGCTTGACCCCGTCACCGATCAGGAAGGTCGAGGCGCGCATGTGCTCGGCTACGATGCGGGCGCTGCGGTTGGCGTGGTTGGCCTCAGGATTGCCGGACAACTCAATGATTTTGGCGAAAATGCCGCGGAACAACTCGGTCTCATAGGCGCTGCGCACGCCTTGCATAAAGGCCGTCACTCGTTCGACGCCCATGCCAGTGTCGACATTTGGCTTTTCGAGCGGGACGTATTGGCCATCAGCCGTCTTGTTGTACTGCATGAAGACGTCGTTCCAGATTTCGACCCATTTGCCGCAGCCGCAGGCCGGTCCGCAGTCAGGCCCGCAGTCTGGACAGTCGAGGGGGACGAACATCTCCGTGTCTGGGCCGCAGGGGCCAGTCTGACCGGCCGGACCCCACCAGTTGTCCTCTTTTCCCAGGAAGTATATGTTTTTTTCCGGGATGCCGTGTTGGCGCCAGTAGTCTGCCGCCTCATTGTCCCGCGGGGCGTTTTCATCACCGGCAAAGCAGGTGATTTTGATTTGTTCGGGCTTGAAGCCGAGTTCTGCGGTCAGGAATTCATAGCTCATGGCAATCGCTTCGGCCTTGAAATAGTCGCCTAAAGACCAATTGCCGAGCATTTCGAAGAAGGTCAGGTGGAACGGATCGCCGACTTCGTCGATATCGCCAGTACGAAGGCATTTCTGCACGTTGGTCAAGCGCTTGCCGGCCGGATGCTTTTCGCCCAGCAGGAATGGCACCAGGGGATGCATGCCGGCTGTGGTGAACAGGCAGGTCGGATCATTTTCTGGAACCAGCGGCGCACTCTTGATTTCCGCATGGCCATGGCGTTTGAAAAAGTCAATATATTTGCGCCGCAGTACGGCCGCTGTCATCGGTTTGCTCATGTTCCTTTACCTCGAAAGCTAATTCTGAAAAATCCGAAAAGATCGTAAAATATATAATTTACACCATGTTATCAATTATTCACGTCACTTTTACGCAGTTGCATTTGCTCAGCTGGGCGGTAAAGTATAAAATAAGAGTGCAGGCAGCAGCCTGACATTGTCATTCGTTCATTATCCAAAGAAGAGGAATTATCATCATGGCGAGAAAAGTGATTGTCTTTGGCGCGTCAGGAGAGATCGGCGGTCGTATTGCGCGTTTGGCGGTTGACGCCGGACATCGTGTTTATGGCGTCACCCGCGGGCAGAATAAGCGCGAAATGGTGGATTTGGCAGGCGTTGAAATGATCCATGGCGACAAGAGCGACCCCGAGTTCATGAGCTCGCTGGGCAAGCGCTTGCAGTACGACGCGGTCATCGATTCAGTGCCGAACATCGGCACAATCGACCTGATTCGAAAGCATTTGCCAGCCGCAGAAAACGTCTTTTTCTGCAGTTCCACCGGCACCTTCGTGCCCTTGCTGTATCTGCCGGCGGACGAGCAGCATCCCTGGCGTGAAGAGACGCCGGTCAACTTCTATCCGCAATGCCTCCGCGACGGAGCCGCCCTGGACTTGTATGCAAAGGACGGCTTCCCAATCTCTATTTTCCGTCCCACCAATATCATCGGCCCGAGCCGGGTGCCGCTGGAGCTGTGGGGCGCCCGCGACATCAATTTCTACCGTCGACTCAAGGCCAACGAACCGATCAGCATACCGATCTGCGAGCATATCCTGGTGCAGTCAGGATACAACTGGGACCTGGCTTCGGCCTTTGTTCTTGGACTGGACAAGCCGGACGCCGTCCGCGGGGAAATCTTCATCATTTCCTGCAAGCGCGCCATTACCCTGGGCACTTATCTGAAGACTGCCATGGACTTCTTGGGCAGCACCTCCGAGATCACCAGTGTGTCGACAGAGGAATTGATGCGTATCTATCCGGAAGTGACCTGGAAGAACCGTCTTGGCTTCCTCATGGAGCACATGTGCTTTGACATCAGCAAGGCAGAGCGCGTGCTCGGCTATGCGCCTAAGAAGACAGCGCAGCAAGGCCTGACTGACGCCCTGCAATGGTGCGTTGACACCGGCCTGCTTTGAGCCAGTCC
The DNA here is from genome assembly GCA_012799905.1 of Lentisphaerota bacterium. Taxonomy (GTDB): domain Bacteria; phylum Verrucomicrobiota; class Lentisphaeria; order Oligosphaerales; family Oligosphaeraceae; genus JAAZKI01. The sequence continues at coordinate 7,718 of JAAZKI010000170.1, forward strand.
GGCGCTGAGCAGCTCCAGGGCGGCGCGCCCGCCTCCGGCGCGCTTGCCCTGGGCTGTTTGTTGTGGACATGGTGGACGTGGTGAACAGAGTGGACATGGTGGACAGAGTGGACATGGTGGACAGAGTGGACATGGTGGACATGGTGAACAGAGTGGACATGGTGGACAGAGTGGACATGGTGGACGGCGGTTGCCGCATATAGTTCAAGCTACAGTTTCTCGCCCCTCGCGGACAACGTAATCCAAGCTCAACTCGCCCCTCGCCCCTCGCCCCTCGCCCCTAAAAAA
>JAAZKI010000018.1 GCA_012799905.1 Lentisphaerota bacterium
CGCTGGGCAGCGTCTGGACAGCTGCACTGCGGCTGGCCGCGCCACTCGGGATGGACTTTGACCACGTAGTCCTTGGTTCCGCCCTGGATGTCAAACACCACCCAGCCATCTTCGAGCGCCTGGCGCCGGGTGATTGTGTATTCTTTCAAGACGATTGCGGCGGCCCGCAGAAAACGGTCGTCGCGGGCTTTCAGACTAAGTCTGCCGGCAGGTTCCATGGTCATGCTCTCCGGATAGCGAGGATGCGGCTGCCCGCCCCCTGCATGCAAAAATCCCGCTCCGGCCGGGCGCGGGAAAGGCCGGTGAAGGCGCTTTCAATATATAGCCTGGCGTTGCCGACATGCAAGCTTGACAGCGAAAAAAACGCTGAATTGGCGCAATCGGTCAGCCGTTGATATAAGAGCGCCTCTTCACACACGCGCGACAAGATTAGGGAAGCTGGTGGAAACCGACGACCTGAAGGTTGAGCGCCTCTTCGCACGCGCGCGACAAAATCAGGGAGGGAGGTCCCCCCTTAGGTGGGTGGGGTCTGATTTCTAAGCCCGCAGAAAAAATAGGCCACTACACGCCCTTTTTCAAGCGGTTTTCAGAAGAATCATAGGCACTTTGTGCTTGAACATGATTTTGCTTGCACGCTGGTATAATGCTTTCCATCTCAAAGAATGGCGCCCTGATGCGACCCGATGACTTGCGGAAACCTGAATGAGATAAGGCGACGGGGCGGTGCTTTACGGCTCAATTATCAATCGCTGACTGATTACGTTTTGTCGGTTTTGGCGGACTGCGTTGCAACGACAATTTCGGTCACATCGCGACGGCCGAAAGTTTTCCCGCTGCGCTGCCCGAATAAGGGATGTTTTTTGGTAATCGGTCAGCCGTTGATAATGGTTATCCCCGCAGCATGTTTTCAGCGCTTCTGCCGCTCCGCGTCGGTGAACGCGATAGACATGGCGGACAGCGTAGTCCAAGCTCACTCTCGCCCCTCGCCCCTTTTCTGAGACCGCTACGCGCCGGAACTTCGAATATCAATCGGTGACCGATTACTTTTTTCGACTGCGCCGCGATGGAATTGATTTGCAAACGACGTCTTGCTATGCTATAATTGTTAAAATACGGTTGAAGATTTTTTAGCGACTGCCGTTCTCCCCCTTGGAGCGTCGTCATTTCAGCAGATGAACCGTGTTAGTTCAAATTCAAAAGGGACGCTGACATGAAAAAGATTTCTTTTACCTTTACCTTGATTGAATTGCTGGTTGTGATTGCCATCATCGCGATTTTGGCGGCCATGCTTTTGCCGGCCTTGAGCAAGGCGCGGGAAAAGGCTCGCTCCATCAGTTGCGTCAACAACATGAAGCAGGCGACGCTTGGCATGATGCTGTACACCGAGGAGAACCGGGGCTTTTATCTGCCCCAGACCTACAAGGCCTACCAGAGCGCCACCTATCCCAATTATGACTACTGGTGGTGCGAAGCAGTCGCTTACTCGAATTTCTTTGGCAACAGCTCGTCAGCAGTCGGCATGAACAAGCAGTATCCCACGAATAAATGCTATTATCATCCGTCGTTCCTCTGCCCGTCCAACCCCAATCATCTCGGAGTGTGGCATGGCCAGATCGTCGTGACCGACTATCTCTACAACTTTTTTGCTGGGCGGACGTCTTCGCCGGTGTCCGGGGTGTCGGCTTTGCCCAGCCAGCCGTACTTGAAGCACAACGTGTCCCGCACCATCATGTTTTGCGAGGACTGGAAATACCAGTTGCTGAACAATTTGCCGAATCGCGGCAGCGGCGGCCACAATGCCTATGTCTCCAGCTACAATCGCTACGGCACCTCGGATACGCCCACCTGCCGGACCAATGTGGGCAATACCTACGGCGCGCATGGCGACCGGATGACAACCGGCTTCATGGACGGCCATGCCGAATTGATGGGCGTCATCGAAGTCAATACCAACAACTACATCAACGTCTGGGACTCGGGCACCATCAGCGCCCGCAAGAATTGACGGCGGTTCGCACAGTCGGATTTCGGGGCGGAAAAACCACGGAGATGTCCATATGATGTCTGGGCGATGGATGCAGGCCGCAATGGCGGTGTTGTTTGGATGCGTTCACCTGTCGGCTGCCAATTTGATTCGCAATGGCAGCTTTGACGGCGAGGCGGCAGTGCAGGAATTCCGCACTAATGGCGGTAAATTCAGTGTGCATACCGAGGAGTTGACTTGGAATAAATGCGGTCGGCTTGAAATAGACCGCGTCAACGAAAAG
>JAAZKI010000201.1 GCA_012799905.1 Lentisphaerota bacterium
GTCGTCATCGCCATCATCGCGATTCTGGCGGCGATGCTCTTGCCGGCCTTAAGCAAGGCGCGCTCCAAGGCCAGGTGCGTCAGCTGCATCAACCAGCTTAAAACCATTGGATTGGCAACATTCATGTATGCCGATGACAACGATGACTACCTGCCCATGTTCGTCAACTCCGCTGGCGCCGTAATCACCTCTACCAATGGCAACGGCGCAGCCGAATTCAGCTTTCCATATAAACTATACCGCAGCACCTATTTAGGAACGCCATCCACTAATCCGCACAATGACAGCGTAGACCCCGACCGGCAGATATATGCTGGCCTGATGAAGCCTTTCTTCAAATGCCCTGAAGATGCGACGAATTGGTGCTTTAACGCCTCCACCCGAACCATCAGCTATTGGGTGAACTACAATCAGGCTTACACTGATGCAAGAAGTAAATACAATTGCGGCAGAATCGGACGCGACGATCCACGACGCCTTTTTGTCTTTGACATGTACCCGCTAAAAGACATGGCCAGTCGGCCGAACAATCATCAGGACAAAATCAACGCCCTGGCCTTGGGCGGCCATGTGATCAGCCGGACCTTGACTGAAATCAAACCCAGGGTGTATGGTGATTTCTATCTGTCAACACTGAACTCCTGGCATGACTATTGATGACAGCCAGGCTCTGAGAGCCGAGAAATAACCGTGAGCCGAGTTGTTGGTTTTTCAAAAGAAAGTGCAAGAATATGGCAAAGCGCTTATGGCTGCCTTTAATCGCATTGTTTATCGCAAATCATCTGCATGGCGAAATCCGGCTTAAAAATCATGGCGACGGCATTAAATTGGGTGGTCTGCAAGCTGAAGCAGTAGCGGTCAAGCCCGTACCTGCCCCTGACACGGCCTGGCAATTCTCGCCTGGCCCGCGGAAGCGCATCACGTTTTCCAATATCCCGGACTGGGGCAAGGACGGCTTCAGCGCCGAAGTATGGTGCATGCCCACCGCGCCGGAATGCGGCTACGCGCTGCTGATGCGCGGGAGCTTCGGATTCCCTAAATTCTTCAGCCACGAAAATTATGACAATTACCTGGTTTCAGCAACTACCGGCAACAATCTGGCCGGCAGGGTCTATTGCGGCTCCCTGCTCAATGAATATCATTACTTCTGCTTGACCGGCGACAAGGAAAAAGTGTCGAATTACCTGGACGGCAAATTGATGCGCACTGACCCAGGTATGGGCGTACCGGCCTACCAAGCCGAAAACACACTCTATGTGGGCGAATCAATCGGATGGGCAAAAAATAACTTCGTCGGAAAAATCGCTTTAATAAGGATTTACAAAACTGCCATGGACACGCAAAAAATCAACGAACACTATGCCTTGCTGAAAAACAACCAACCCTTGCCAAAATATGAAGAGCTGATTTTTGAAAAGGACCTGCGCGAAACCGGCGACTTCTGGAGCTTTCGGAAAGATTCGACGCTGAACTTCAAGGGGCTGCAATTGCCGGCACAGCAAAGCCTGGAAATCGCGTTCGCCATGCAATTCACAGCACCAAAGAAAGCGGAACTGTTGCAGATTGCGGAGTTCTTGTCAATGCGGCTTGATAACGAGGGATATCTGCACGGCAACTTCGCCGGCGCTGACTTCAAATCAGAAACCGTCCTGGAAAAAGAAAGACTGTATAAACTCAAATTAGCATGGAATGGCAGCTATGTACAGATTTTTTGCGATGGGCAAGCACTCGGATATGCCAAAGAAGTCGCGCTGAAAAGCCTGCCGCAAGCCGTAAACCTGCAAATCGGCAAGGGATTCGAAGGCCTAATCGGCCTATTCTCAATCAGCGAAAACAAAACCCTGCCTGCAAAACTGGGGCAGTGGATAACCGAAAAGCTGAATAATGATTCCATAGATAAATTTTCGCATCCGCCTATTCGTCACATTGTCGGCAAGCCAGAAAAAGACAAGCCGCTGGTCGGTTTCGACGATTTGCAAGACTGGACGGTGAGCTACCAAGTAGGCGCTGTCAAGCCGATTTTCACGCGCAGTAAAGAAGAGCCGCTCTGGGGCGAATATGTACTGCGCAGTGAATTTTTGCAAGAGCAGCACCTGCCTGCCGTTGACAGCAAGGTGATCCTGGCGCCCCCCAAGCCGCTGCCTATCCATGATGATTTTGACGCCATCAATATCTGGCGCTTTGCCACCAATTACAGCAATGCCAATCGTCCGCAGTTGCACTACACTATCCAATACCGAGACAGCCAAGGCCAGCTGCACGACAGTCCTTTCATGGGCGGCATGCTGGAAGTCGGCTGGGGCATCCATCATCGGCCTGTGCCGCCAGTCAAGGCGCCAGCCGAATTCGTCTCCATCACATTCAGTGGCTTCAATGAGCCAAGACGCGTCGCTTACTTTGACAGCCTGCGCTTTTACACGCGCAGCCAGGCGCCTATCCATGACGCCGAAATACCAAGCTGGCAAGAGCTGGGCGTGCCACTGAGCAAAGATACCATCCTGCCTACCGTCACCGTGCCCTACGAAAAAACTGGCATAGAACAGAGCGGCGCTGACAAGTGGCGTGTCTATGCCGAAAAACCAGGAGTCAGCCTGAGTTTCGACATAGAGCCCAAAACCGGCACCCTGGACGATATTACCGCGCATTTTAACGGCAAGACCTTCAAGCCTATGGCCGGCGGCGGCGCGCACTGGGCGCCAGACCGTATCTATCCAGTCGATTTGGAAACCTTGCTGGAGCCTGGAAATGAAGCAGTTAAAGCGACTTTCCTCAAAGGAGAAAGCCAGGAAAACAAGCTCTGTCTGCACTGGCAATATGAGACGCCGCTGGCCAAAAAGCTCATCATCACATGGACATTCCAATTCAAGGGCGGCTCCCTGATTATTGACGTGGAAGCAGACTCCGAGGCAGTGGGCGAATTCCGACTGGGAGCAATCGAAGGCATCGCCGGAAAAGTGGTCGAAGTGCCCTACCTGAATCTGGGGTCATGGATACGAAAAACATACCCGCCAGGCATCTTTGCCGGCGACGGGGTCTACATCTCAGCTTTCCTGGACTGGTATAACAGCGATGCGTCAGGATTGTTCGGAGAGTCCAGCGCCAGGCCGGGCGGACGCTTCGAACTGGACCAAACCACCTCCGACCATAGATGGGTGCCAGACCCCTCGGCAACAGACCCGGCCAATGTGATCCGCTCATACTCGGTCATCAATGGCGGCAGCTATTATTGGCCCAGCACCGAAGGCAAACGCAATCCACTAAAAGAAAGAATCTTCCTGACGATTGCCGACCGTTTTGACGACACCTTGCCCAATATCCCTAATCCGACTCATCAATACTTGCGCGACACCGCTGAAGACGTCTGGGCCACCAGGATGTGGTATGTCAATAAGCTGCCAGTCATGGACTACTTTGACCGGGAACTGAGCATGTGGAAGCTGTGCAAGGCCTACGGCATGGAGCGGCTAAATGTGCGGCTGCACGGCAATATCAACCGCCAATATACGCCCAGAAGGTGCGGCTCGCCGACGACCTTCATCGAGGACTTTGTTGACCCGCAAATCGGAGGCAATGAAAAATGCGCCGAGTTCTTCCGGGAAATGCAGAAACTCGGATACCGCATTGGACACTACACGGACCACATGCTGCTCTGTCAGCTCTCTTATGAAGCCTGGGATGAAGACTTCCTGAATCTGGACAGCAATAGCAACTGGCTGTATAGCTCAGGGATGGACAAGCAGACAAAGATTTGCCGGCTGCTGCAACTGCAAAGAAAGTACAATGGCTATCTGCGTCGTGACTTTGCGCCCAACTGCGCTTACCTGGACCAGATAACTTGTCCGCCATGCTGGCGTTATACCGATTATGACGCCCGCGTTCCCGATGTGGCGAAGTTTTCTGCGCCCTACCGGGTGTTTGTCGCCAGCCTGCGGCAGGAGGAAAAGGACTTCGGGCCGGTGCTCAGCGAGGGCATCACGCAAATGTTCTTTGCCGGCATTTGCGACAGTTACGCCCAGCCGCAGCGCCGGGACATACATGTGCTGCCGAACTTCAACTTGCGCAAACTGCATATGCTCAGCAATGATTGCGGCTACCACCTCAGCCTGGTGAATTGGAAGGGGAATGGAATCCCGCCGGAAGTCGCTTCCTATCGGCTTCTGGCCTATCAATTCGCCTACGGCAACACCGCACACCTTGGCGGAGGTTATCATGGCCAACCATACGACAAGGCACTTCCGCCCTACATGATCAGAAGCTATTTTCTCATCCAGCCGCTGCAAAAATTCTATGCCTTGCAGCCTATCAATGAGATCCTTTACCATGTCAACGGCGACTTAGCGCCCATCGAAAAGGCTATCGCGGCCGGCACCA
>JAAZKI010000411.1 GCA_012799905.1 Lentisphaerota bacterium
ATGTCCATGCAGACCGCCTCGATGTTGGCCCTGAACCGGTTGATCCGGGCATTGAAGGGAGTCAATGCCTCGCTGCCCTTGCCGTCGCCGGTGAACAGCACCGCCCCGCTTTCCATGTCCCGAACCGATATCCGCAATACCAGCCATCGCCCAGAATAACTCCCAGGGCGTTGGCGCCGCACTGCAAAGAATCCGTCAGATCGTAGCTCAAATATTGCAACTACTGATGATAATCTGTCCAGCCAGGAACAAATTCATCATTGGAGATTTTGTTTCCGTTCAGGCGCGCTGAAAAGAGTCCCCTGGCGCTGATATAAAGCGTAGCGCGGGATAAGCCTGAACGAACCTGGAATTCACGGCGAAAATAGGGACAGGGCGCGGAACAGCTGGGGTTATTGCCGTCAAAATGAATCCAAGATGCCTGCCAGTCCGCATTCTGCATCAGCCCGATGCTGAAACAGGCCGCTTCGCTGTAACTGCTCGCACGGCCATCTTGATCCCAAACGCGCACACGCCAGAAAACCTGCTGACGGGCGCTCAAAGGCGCTCCTCCCCAAGGCACATACAGCGATTGAGCAGAATCCTGCCGACCGGAATCCCATAAGTCCGGCGTTGACAACAAACGCTCCAGACTTGAGGCAGCCTGAATCTGATATGCAGTCTGTCGACAGCCTTGCCCGCCACGCAATTTCCAGGACAAGACGGGGCGTGCATTCATGATCACAGCCGGGCCGCTCAGCAGGCTTTCCACACGCAGACCGTAAACTTCTAGTATATTAGCAATATCTGTCAATGACACTTTTGACTCCAGTTCGGTTTTAATTCTACATCTGCAAGTGCTACGCTATTTATTATGCTGTTGTATATTATACATATTAAACAATCTCAAATCCATAATCATTTGCCAGCAAATTAGCACAATCTGTCTAAATAGTCATTGCGCCCTGCTCTCTGCGTCATAACAAATATTCTGCCGGAGGTGAATCATGCCGAACACAGTGTTCAGTGAGTTACGAAGACAGAAAATTTTTCATAACAAGGACTTCCCGCTTGAAATCCTCATGCATGAATACAAAACCCGCACGGACCGCTGGCACCGGCACTTGGATTTTTATGAACTGGTGGTCATCTGCAGCGGGCATGCCCGTAACGAAAATAAAGTCTCATCCACGATGGTTCAGGCTGGAAATGTGTTCCTGCTTCCCGCCGGCTCTGTGCACCGCTACCAAGAAATTCACCAGTTCTGGCACTATAATGTGCTCTTTGACCCCGCCTTGCTGACGCCCAATCTGCCGATGCTGAAGCAATTGCCCGGCTATCGCATGCTGTTCCAGATGCCACCGTCAACGCCGGAAGCCGCTTGTTCCCAACTATTATCGGTCGATGAAGGCGTTCTGGCACATCTGATCGCACAAATTGAGCAGATTCGCAACGAGTTGGCCTTGCATGCTCCCGGCTGGCAAGCAGCAGCCTACTTCAGCTTCCTATATTTTCTTGCACACCTGCTGCGAAACTGTACTCCACGAAATCTGCGACCGAACGCCACGATTCAAAAAATCGGAAAGGTCATCCGAATGCTTGAGGAAGACAGCCGGAAACCATACACCTTGGAGAAACTCGCCAGCAAAGTGCACATGTCCGTCAGTAGTTTCCGGCACCATTTCACCGCTGTTACAGGACTCTCACCCGGCAATTTTCTGATTAAACTCAGAATCAAAAAAGCCCTGCTTTTGTTGTGTTCACCGGCGTCCATCAGCCGAGTAGCGGAACAAGTCGGATTCCAGGACAGCAATTACTTTGCCCGGCAATTCCGAAACCAAACCGGCATGACACCGAGCGAATTCCAGAAAAAATATCGCGAGACACCTGCCATCCTGCATACGGTCATGGATAAACTTTGAGGGTTGCTTGAAATAGCCCCAGCCAAAAGACGCAGGCGTATTTTATCCGCAGATTACACATGGCCGCAGATTTTCAGGGTTGGAAATCGCTCTGTTTACGAGCATAGACCAATACAGCCAAAACATAAAAAGCAGCCGGCCCGGAAAGGTGTTTCCGAGCCGGCTGCTTGTTTATGGCTGTGAATCAGCGGATGGCGCTTGGCTTTTCGGCTGGCCTGGCAGCTTCTCCCTGCTCACCAGTGGAGGACGACCATCTGGTGGCAGGTCAGGCTGTCGATTCGGAAGCAGAGGCGGCCTGTTTCATCTGTTTCATACAGAAGCGTCCCGCCCTGCGGCTCTAAGGTGATCCGTTTGATTTGGTGACGCGGCTTTAGGCTGATGCGCACGTTATTTAACGGAACCAGGTCTTCAATCACTTCAATGGAGCCGCGACTGCTGACTCCGTCAACCTGCATGTGACCGCCGCGCGTGACGGTATTGGCGTACAGCAGATGCAGGATGGTGCGTCGGAAGGGCTTCTGCTCCATCAGCGAGAGCCGGGCGGTCGAAGGCAGATTCGTCCTGATTTCCGGGTCTCCCAGGGCCATGCGCACTGCCTTGCGCAGGAAATTAGCCATCGGCACATTGCCCCAGCCGCGATAGATGCTGAACACCGGATGCGCCAGGTACATGATCGGCCCCTTTTGCACGCCCGCCGCGTAGCCGGACGGCTCCAGCTGCCAAGGCGCATGCTGGTGGCTGCAGAAATGCAGATAACTGGTGCGGTTGAAGTACGGATCATAGATGTCGCCCAGATTGTTGCCATTTTTGACCTTGATGCGCTGACTGGTCAGATACATCACCATCGGCGCCCTGATGCCGGCTGGCTGCAAGCCATTGCTGTACATCACGTAGTCAGGCCGGTAAGGACTCGGCCCAAGGTATTCGGCGCCCAGGTCAAAGAGGAATTTGCCATCTGGCCCCAGGCCGCTTTTCCCGGTCAGGAGGAGTTTGCCGCCCTTGCTCAGGTAGGTGTCCAAACGCTTTTTCAGTTTGGCTGGGATGGCAATATCGTCCGGCAGAATCAGGAGTCGGTACTGGTTGAAATCGGCTTCCTGGTCAATGACGTCAAACAGGAAATGCCCTTCCAGCAGAACTCGGCCGGCCCCGATATCGCCGGGAATGTCACGCGCCGAGGAGCCTTCGACTGCGGCCTTGGTCAGCAGGCCGATTTCTGCGACATTGGTGACCTGGTCGCACCACGGCTCCTTGGCCGCCACTTCGGCATACGCCGGCGCAATCAGGTCATAGGTGCTCTCATCCAACTTGCCGCAGGGATGAAGCTGGTCGCCGACGCTGCACTTGGCGCCAAAAGCCAGCATGGCCGCGCACTCGTAACGCAATGCGTTGCGGTGCTTGTAGCCGCCAAATTCACCCCAGGTGGTATGGAATTTGCCGGTCATGCCGAGAAAGTCGAGGTCCAAAGTCTGCGCATACTTGGCAGACAGCGGAAAATGGTCGTACCCCCAGCCGCCAGTCGGCAAGGACTCCAACTCCAGGTGCGAGAAGTACTTTTTCAGCACGTCGCGTTTGCCAGGGGTGAGATGGCCGGAGTTGTGAAACACCGGCATTTCGGCATTGATGTTGGTGACCGCCTGGGTGGTGAGCTGATAGTATCTTTCCAACCCCATGTGTGCGCATTTTTCGCGGTCTTCCGCGCTGAGCGGGTTGAGGCCGTTGTCCCGCATGACCTTGAGGCAGTGAACGCAGCCGCAGGGGTACTGGTGCACGATGTCAAGGAAAATGCCGTCGCAATTTGGAAACAGCTCCAAGGTCTCGGTGATCTGTTCGGCCAGGTATTCGGTGTAGGGGGAATTGAAGCAGGCGCGTCGGAATCCGGGCCGGATAGTGCTGGGGATGCTGGTGTTCAGTGTTGCCGGGTCAATCGCCACCCATTCCCATTCCGGGTGCTCAGCCAGGGCAGCCGAATCAAGTCCGGCGGAAATGTAGATAGGGACGTTAATGTCAATTTCCTTGCAGGCGTCAAACTGGCAGCGCAGAAGGTCAAAGCTCAAGTTTGGATGCAAAAAGCCCTTCTGGGTGAAATGGTAATGCCAGCCGTGATGGCATTTGGCGAACAAGGTGATGGAATTGACGTGCGCTGACCGCAGAGTCGCCTGCCACTCGTCCTTGTCAAAGGACAGCCCAATGCCTGGAATGGCCGGCGAGGTGTGAAAGTCAAGATGGATTTGACGAAAACGCAATTGATGCATGGCCTGTTTTTCCCCTCTATATCGCTGTTTGCTGCCCGTCGCTGCGATTCTCCTGGTCAGGTCGGTGACGACGGGATTATAAGTGCTGGTTATGGTTGGTCAACGCTGCCCCAGCTGGCCGCTGTCGGCCAACGCCTTCTCTACGACTGGTGTGATCGCCTGGGCCATCCGGTAAAAGCCGAGGTCATTGGGATGGCAGCCGTCCACTGTGCAGGCGTCCCGGTCAACCGAACCGAACAGCAGGAGTCCGTCAACAAAATAGACGCGGCAATCGCCTGCTGCAAGCGCTTCATCGTACGTTCGCCGGATGATGGCCTTACGCCGGTTGCTGTCAACAGGATTCAAGTCGACGTCAGGCCGGCTGACCAGAACAATTGGCAGTTCCGGCTTTCGCTCGCGAATATACCGGAAAAAGACGGCATGCGTCTTTTCCAGGTGTTCGACATTGGGCGCATTATGGTCATAGTCGAGAACGAAAACGGACGGGTCCAGGCTGGCCAAGACTTCCGCCATGGCCAATTCGGCGCGCGCACTCCCGCTGAAGCCGAAGTTGAGGCATTCCGCATCAAAGCGGCGAGACACTATCTGGCAGTAGGCATTGCCAGGCCGGGAGGCACAGCCGCCCTGGGTGATGGAAGAGCCGTAGAACAGGATGGGCTTAGCCACTGCAAACGGCGTTGGCGGCAACACATCCGCGCCGGGCAATAAGCCGATTCGGACGACGTTGACGCCATTGTAAAGCGGAAAGTTAATGGTTACCTCGCGGACTTCACCCGGCGCAGTACCGGCCTGCAAAAGCACGCCGGAATGCTCTTTCTGACCTACCGGCGGAATCAGCGTTTTGACGTAGCGTTTGCCCCTCCCGGTTCCGAGATAGAGGTCGAAGCCGGATTGGCCTGAGCTTGGCATGTGGTTCATGGCGGCGTTGTTGCGCAATTCCACCTGCAACGCGATGACCGGCGAGGTGGTGCGGAAACGCACCTGGACGCCGGCTGTATGCCAGGCCAACTCCTGAACGCCAGTATTCTGCGCCGGCAGCGCCCCTTGCGGCAGACGGCAGTAACGGCCCTCCTGGCGGTAAAAAGCCAGGCCGGAAAGACCTTCCGGAACTAAACCGGCCTCTAAAAACACCAAATCAAGGCCATTCATGGGTTGGCTGATAAAATTCCGGTCGATTTCCTCAATGCGCATCGCAGCTCAATCCTCTTGAGTTTGTTTTCTGACCACATGGCCGTTGCGGAGCTATTTTGCGACTATATTATGATAATGACATTCGTTGACTTATCAAGCCGGAAAGGCAGATTTCGACTGGCTGCCTATAAAAAAGCTTTGGCCCGAAAAGCGCCCTGTCCGGCGCCCTCACGACGGTCTGTTTCTCCAGGCCGCATGACGTGACGGGACGTCATTTTCGACATACGGACTTGCTTTTCGGCGGCTGCTTCCTACAGTAAACATACGCCTTGGCCGAAGCACAAGCCCAGGCGATGTCGACCTCATAACGCCCGTTCCTCCTCACCCTACTAACCATAAGACCGCATAACTCCATGAACAAAGCCGGAAAATCTGAAGCCTATCGTGCCGCCGGAGTTGATATCGACCTGGCTACTTCGCTGTTGCAAAGCGTGAAAAGCAAAATCTCGGCCACTCGCCGTCCTGAGGCCCTTGCCCCTATCGGCGGCTTTGGCGGCCTGTTCCAGATTGACTTGACTAAATGGCGCCAGCCGGTCATGGTCACCAGCATTGACGGCGTCGGTACCAAGCTGATGATCGCCGCCATGATGGAAAAATACACCACTGTCGGCTATGACATCGTCAACCATTGCATCAACGACATCGCGGTCCAAGGCGCTGAACCTGTCTATTTCATGGACTACATTGGCATCGGGAAACTACGTTCGCCTCTGTATGAAGACGTCCTTATCGGCATTGCCGATGCCTGCCTGGCCATGAACGTCACCCTGCTTGGCGGTGAAACCGCGGAAATGCCCGGCATGTACGGCGACGACTTCGACTTGGTCGGCTGCATCACCGGCATCGTGGAGCGTGACGCCATCATCACCGGCGACAACATCCGACCCGGCGACATCGTCATCGGCATGGCGTCCAGCGGCCTCCACACCAACGGCTACTCCCTGGCTCGTCAGGTGCTCTTCCAGCAAGCCGGCTACACGGTTGACACCACCCTCCCGGAACTTGGCGGCGGCAAACTGGGTGACGCCCTCCTGGAGCCGCACCGCTGCTACTGGCCGGCCATTCGCGACGCCCTGGCAGCTGGACTCCCGCTCAATGGCATCGCCCATATCACTGGCGGAGGCCTGTACGATAATGTCCCCAGAGTCCTTCCCGATGGCATCGGCGTCGACTTCCAGCCGTCTGCACTGCCGTCGCCGCCGATATTTGGCGTCATTCAGCGCGCTGGCGACATTGAACCGCATGAAATGTACCGTGTGTTCAATATGGGCGTTGGCATGGTCTGGTTGGTCCCCCCGGCCGCTGTTGACCAGGCGCAAGAATGCTGCGCCAAACATGGCATCACCGCCGCTGTCATCGGCCAGACTAAAGCCGGCAAAGGCGTCAATATCACCCTGAAATAAACCGGCGCGACAGCAGATTGCACCCAGCAAGGTTGATTTTCGGCAATAATAAGTTACAATGATTAGAGACAGAGACGTCAGCCAGAAGCACCTCTGGCTGATGCGCGTCCTTGTCTTGTCTTTCCATCCATTGGCGGCAGCCAGCCGCCGCTTTTTTGTACAGAGTTCTTTCTTCCAGGAGATGCAAGATGAATGTTGTCATTCGACCCAATGAAGATGAAGTCGCCCACTACGCCTACGATCTGCTTCGTGATCGTATCATCCACGAACAGGCAAAGGTACTGGGCCTCCCCACTGGCAGCACCCCGCTGAAACTGTACGCCAGGATTGCAGAAGGCTTCAAGCGCGGCGAAATCGACTTTTCTGACGTCCATACCTTCAACTTGGACGAGTATCTCGGCCTGCCTGAGGATCACCCCCAGAGCTACCGCTACTTTATGGAAGAGAACCTGTTTCAGCATATTAACCTGAAATCCGAAAACATCCACTTCCTGGATGGCATGACCGATGACATCGGCGCCGAATGCGAAGACTACGAGGCCCAGATGGACGAACTCGGCGGCATTAAATTGCAGATTCTCGGCATCGGTCGGGACGGCCATATCGGCTTTAACGAACCGGGCACCTCCCTCAATTCCCGCACGGGCTACGTCACCTTGACCGAGGGAACGATCGCTGACAACAAACGGTTCTTTGCCGAGGACGAAGAAGTGCCCCGCTGGGCCCTGTCCATGGGCGTCGGCACCATCCTTGATGCCCGCGAACTGCTCTTGCTGGCCACTGGCGCCAACAAGGCCGATGCCATCGCAGCCACGCTGGAAGGCCCGGTGACCTCTATGTGCACCGCCTCCGCATTGCAGCTCCATCCTGATGTGACCGTCGTCATTGACGAAGCCGCAGCCAGCAAGCTGAAAAATATCTCCTACTACAATAAGACTGCTGACGACTCCGAAGCCATGGCCAAATACCTGGCCCATGCCCGTAAAAAGGCCGGCCTCGACTAATCAGCCGAAAACTATTCGCCAGCCGCTTTAGCCAGGGCTGAAAAGCGGGAACTCGGAAATCAATCGTTTCCCGTTCCCGCTTTTTCTTTGAGGAGACGCCCGGCAACCAGCGCGGTTGGCGTCATCATTGATGTCGCTAAAAAAGGATGCTCACATGAAAATCGCGGTGTTGGGTTTTGCGCATGGCCATGTCAATTCGTATTGCGTCCGATGGCGGGACAATCCCGACATGGACATTCAAGTCGTCAAAGGCTGGGACCATGATCAGACGCGGATTACAGCCGCAGCCCAAGCCTACGGCTTGACGCCATGCGCTGACGTTGAGGAAATCCTGGCTGACCAGGACATCAAAGCCGTGGTGATCGCCTCCGAAACGGCGCACCATGCCGAACTGGCCGTCGCTGCCGCCAATGCCGGCAAGGCAATCGTCATCCAGAAGCCCATGGCCTTGACCATGACCCAGGCGGACCAAATCGTTGACGCGGTCAACCGCAACCGCGTGCCCTGCACCATCGCCTGGCAAATGCGCGTCGACCCGCAGAATCTGTACGTCAAGGAACTGCTTGCCGAAGGCCGCTTGGGACAGATTTTCCAGTTCCGCCGTCGCCATGGCCTAGGCGTTTGCCTGAATCATGAGTTTGCCAAGTCATGGCATGTCAGTTCAAGCATGAACCGCGATATCTGGGCTGATGACGCCGCCCATCCGATTGATTTGATTTACTGGATGTTCGGCCTTCCGGAATCGGTCACAGCGGAAATAGAGTCGCTGTTTGACCCCGACATGCCGAATGACAACGGCATCGCTATTTTCCGCTATCCTGGCGGCCCCCTGGTCGAAGTGCATTGCTCGTTTGTCAGCGTTGGCGCCGAAAACACAATGGAAATCTGGGGCGACAAGGGCTTTTTGACGCAATCTTACGGCGACGCTGTCAGCGCTGCCATGCCGCGTGACCAGCAGGCAGTCGGCATGAAATATTACTTGCGTGCAGAAAAAGCCTGGACCGACTGCGGCATTCCGTCCCCGAACTCGCAAGGCGTGCGCATTGCCGGCCTGGCTCAGCCTCTGGCTGACTTCCTGCACGGACGACGTCCAGCCATTGCCACGGCCGAAGAAGGGCGCGACGTCTTGCGCATGGTACTGGCTACCTACGTGTCCAATGACCTGGGACGTAGAGTGACATTGGACGATCCGGCCATCCAGGCCTACCCGCTCCCTAACTGATAAAGGTGACATCAAAACGCCCCCGAAGCAAGCCCGGACTTCCCTTTAGTCCGGGCTTATTGCATCTGCCCCACGCTGCCCGAGCTGGCGCTCCCCCCCACTGCTCCATCATGCCACTAACGTCCACTGATGTCCGCAGTCCACTGCCACTAATGTTCACTATTGTCCACAGTCCATCGTCTATTGACGTCCATAAAAGTCCACTTGCGTCCATTGTCCACAGTCCACTAAAGCCCCACTACTCCACCCAAAAGCTCTTTTCTGCAATTTCTCCTGAGATTACATCTCTTGCTTGCATGCGCCATTTGCCTTGCTGTTCATTCAAACTGAGCTGCAAGGTCGCTGAACAGCTCCCGTTTTCCGCCAGAAGATTTTTGCTGTAGTGTGTTACAATTTTGTTTTCCGGATTCACAAGTTCAATCCTGAACACATGCGCAGAAGTGGCCTTGGAATTTGTTACAACGCCCAGTTTATATGCAATTGCGTCTCCTTGACGGTATTTTTCCTTATCCAGGGAAATCTTGACTCCTGTCACTTTATATGGCGAAAGAGAAAAAACTTGGTTCTTCCGGTGTTTGGGAAAAAGATAAAGTTTCACTCTCTGCCGTGGCTTAGAGGGGCATCAAGAAGCGGTCGGAGTTCTCCGCCGTACTTTGGAAATGCCCTTCCGGCAAGGGCTTTCACG
>JAAZKI010000447.1 GCA_012799905.1 Lentisphaerota bacterium
CCGCAGCCAATGGCTTAGCCGGAGCGACCTCGCTGGATTCGGCGGCCACCTCAATCATCGGAGCCGGCACTGCCGACGGCATCGGCGGCCGCGCTGCGGCTGGAGGAGCCATCATCATGTCGCCGCCAATGTCAGCAGTGGCGCCAAGCTGGTTCGCTCGGCTGCCGCGCAGACGCGCCGCGCCCACCGCTTTCTCACTGAGTTCGCCAAGGGGCACTGTTACCGATTTTTTCACCGACGGCGCTGGTGCAGCGAGTTCTGATTTGCGTTCGCGGGTGGATTTTACCTGGTCGAGGGCAGGTTTGACAGGCTTTGGTGCTGGCTTGCTTTTCACTTCCGCAGGTTGCTGCCAGTTTTCAATCTTGGCGGGCAGGGCATTGGCAAGGCTTACTGATTGCTCGTCGCTCATGTCATTGAATTGCTTTCGGCCAGTGGGAATCATCATCGTGCGCTGCCGACTTCGGCTGGGCAGTGCCTGGGCGATGAAATCGTCTAAGGCTTTTTGGGATTGGGCGACTTGTTCGTTGTGTCCCAGGATGTTCTGGACTTGCATTTGACTGGCTTGCACCTGGGCGAAAATTTCCTCGGCATGTTTGGCGGCGCGGGTGCGGGAATGGCTGTCGTCGTCGCTGGCTGTGATTGACGAGGTCAGGCGTTTTAGCATGTTGCTTTGGTAGGTGAGCGTGGCGGCGTGATACGCGCCGGCATTAACCGGCTGGCCAAGGTCGCCATCAAACGCGAGCCATTTTTGTTCCACGGGCAGACGCAAGGCCACTTGTGTCTGCTCAATGTTGACATTGACTGTCTCTGGGAGCGGAAACGCAGTTTGGCGCAGCCAGCCTGGCCGACGGAGCTGGGCGCGGTATTTCAGGATGACCGGATAATCCAGGTCGCCTTCAGCAGTTTTGAGCAGAGGAATCCAGACGGTGCCGGCTTCGGCATCTGCCGGCGTCACCGGCTTGATCAGTTCGCCAGCCACCTGGACGGTCCACAACTCCGCGCCGGCAGGCAGGCGTACAACCAGGAATTGCTCAGTGCGGTTGTCGATTTGGAAAGTAGTCTCGCCCAGGCAGAGACCGTCGCTGGTCAGCATCAGCGTTGTGCTGGCCAGGCCGATGCGAGCATTGGCCGTGACTACGGCTGTGCGTGGGTTGACTTGACAGTTCACGCCGCCGGTTTGGGCGTCCTTGATTGCAAACGCCTGGACTCGGTTTCCGATCAGCAGGGGCCGGAGTATTTCCGGGACAGCGCGGGTGATATCCAGGACTGCGGCGCCAGCGTTCGGCGTTGCAGTGACTTCATCGCGGCCGGCGTTTTCGATGACGCAGTAGTATTTCAGCGGCGTGTCTGCCGCTGGGCAGACAATGGTCTGCGCGTTGCCGGGGGGCAGCCGGTCGTGCTCTAACAGGATACGGAAATTAGCAGTCAGCTGGTCTTGGAATTCCAGCGTGAAGCGCACCCGTCCAGAATCGCCTTCCGGCTCAATGCGAGTGCGGCGCAGCAGCGGCGCGTTCAGCCGGGCGTCGGCGAGATACTTAGGCGCGGTAAAGGAAAATTGCTCCAGGCCGCCGTCAATATGCAGGTCGAACAAGTAGGTCTCTTGCTGGACGGTTTCGGTGAAGCGGACGCTGGCAGCGCACATCCCAGTGACGGTCGTCGGCTTGGCGCTGATGAGCAGTTCGCCGCTGTATTCGGCGGAGCGCGCTCTCAGCGCCAGGCGGACATGCTGCCGGTTGGCCGCTGTCAGCCATGCATGCACTGTGTCGGGCAGAACGACGCTTAAGCCGCGCAGGTTGCGCTCTCGCACTTGCAGCGTTTCCGGGCAGAGCACGGCCAGGGCGGTCTCCTGGCGGTCAGCGTCGAGAATGGTGATGACTGGCGCAGGAACGACGCTGCCGGGTTGGGCTGACGCGGTCAGCTCGCCGGTGAAATACACGGTTGCGTCCTGGCTGCCTGGAATGAGCCGGAGCATGGCCAGCGTGGCCTCAGGCGTTGTTTCCACGTCATGCGCAAAAAGATGCTCGCCGCGTAAAGAACGGATTGCCATCCCAGCCGGAAAACGCACCTTGACGGTGGGCCGGAAGCGGCGTCCAGTCTTGAGCTCCAGCTTGCCTTCCATGGTCTGGCCGCTAGTCTCTAGGCGATGGACAACACGCAAGTCAGCCTCCAGAAAATCATCGTATGGCTGGATGGACATGGTCACTGGCAAGGGCGCGGTGACTGACTGCCAGGCCTCGCCGTCCTCGCCAACTTTGTCAAAGTGCTCAGTCAGGCGCGCCAGGTCAATGCGTCCGGCCACGCTAGCAGTTGGTTCAGTGCGCAGATCGAATTCGCCGCGGCGTCGCAGTCGGGCAATGACGCGATGGCGGGCCGCTCCCGGCGCCGCGAAATCAGGAAAGGCGATGCGTTGCGGCTTCGGGTCAGCGCCGACGCCCGGGCCCAGCAGGCGTACCTTGAAGGATTCAGACTTGTCAGCGGCTTTCAGGAGATGGACAGTGAGGAAGGTTTTTTGTCCATCTGGACGGCTTTCCCAGCCGCGGATGTTGGGGCCGGTGATGTCGAGCAATTTGTATGTATTTGGGATGGACAATTCGAACACGGAGCGGGCTTCGCCGCGGAACTGCATGTTTGGCTTCCAGGCCGCTTCGGTGGCGCTTTCGCCCACTATCAGGTCAATGGCTGATTCGACGGTCAAGGCGTCATCCAGGTTGCCTGCCGTTGCTGGCAAGCGCCATTGCAGCGTGAACAGGCCGCCGTCAACTGCGACCTCCAGCGGTGACGCGCCTTGTTCCACCCGTTGCGTCCAGGCCAGGTGCTGACTGCGGACGGCGATTTCCGCGCCATGTTCCGGCGGCGTGATGACCAGGATAGCCGGAGTTGGCGCAGGCAGGGCAATTTCGACTTGTCGCCAGCCGCCTTGGCGGACAATGGTTGCCAGCCAGGTCATTTCCAGGGTATGCTTACCCGGCGGCAGCGCCGCGATGGCCAGGCCAGAGGTCAGGCCAGGCGTTGTCCAGGCCGGAACCGCGTTGCCATTGGCAGTGATTCGGCCGGGGAGGACGTTCTGGTAGGACAGGGTCGGCAGCGGCGCAGTCGTGGCGGCTGGGATGACTGCCTGCAAGCGAGCGGTGATCGTCATGGTGTCGTCATCAGTCAAAGTCGCTTCGTATTTGACGGTCGTGAACAGGGCCGGCGCTGGCAAAAATGGCGGCGGCTGCGCCCCGGTTCGCAGGCGTTGGTAGAAGGTATATGGCAACAGGCGCTCAGGCAGCAGGCGTTCAGGCCGGCCGTCATACGGCACGATGATCGCGTCTTCAGGAAGAGGCATCGGCGCTGGTTTGACCAGCTCAACCGGAGTCAAAGCCGGCGCGGTGGCCGCCGGAGACAAAGCCGGCGCGGCGGCCGTAGAAGACGCCGGAGACGCCGGCGCTTGCGGCTGGGCCGGCGCAGGGGCTGGCGCAACGTCTGCCTCTGCTGGCTTCTGCACTTTAGCAGGCTCAGTCGCAGCTTGTCCAGAGGCGGGGCTTGGGAAAGCTGTCAGCAGGAGCGACGTCGCCAGCAGGAGGGCGGCGCTGGTAGCTGCGGTTGGCGCGGACGCAGGTCGCCAACTCCGCTTCAGCCAGCGTCCAGCCGCGCCGAGGGCATACAACACGGCGAGAACGAGCGCAGCGACGAAGCAGTCATTCAGGAACAAGGTCGTTGCAGCCAGTCCTGGCAAGCAGGGCAGGATGCTGCTTGCCAGCAGCCAGCCGATGACATAGCGCCAGCGTTTTCCTTGGCGGACTGCGGGCAGCAGGCCAATGCAGACCAGCAGCAGGAAGACGCCGCGCCGGAACATTCGCAGAGCTCTGTTGTTGAGCAAGGTGAGGCTGACGTTCGCTTCAGCGGTCAGCCCGTCAAACCGCAGGCTGCGGCCCTCGCGCACTAAGTCAATAGGCAGGCTGCGGGTAGCTTCCTGAGACAGCCAATCCAGGCTTGGCTTGTCAGCCTCAGTGACTTTCTCGCTGCGCATGAACTTGCTTCGAGGCAGGACGGCTTTGGCCTCCATGTCGCTTTTGACGGCGGCCTTTTCAACCATGTACGCGTCATCGCCGCTGAGCTTGTCAATCATCCTGGCTTTTTGCTGCACTGCTGACAACGGCAGCATGAGACAGCCGATGATGCCATGCTTGGGGGTGATTTTGCCGGTGCAGGCGTAGAGGAACCGTCCGACTTGCGGGGCGATTGGTTCAGGCAGCCAGCCGGGGTCAGAGGCGTATTTCGGCAGGATGCCGTAAAACATGTCAGTTTGCGAGCGTGGATAGACATTGCCTTTGGCGGCGATAGGCCGGTATTGGGGCGGGGTGACTATTTCCCAGGTCAAGTTGGCGGCTGGCGCTGTGACCCAGTTGCCCTCTGCATCGACATAGCCCAAAGCTGGAAGAGTCGCATCAGCAGTTCCGCAGCAGCGGAAGGCGCGGATGTGCGTTTCGTAGGTGATGACCAGGGTGCGTTCCGGCGCGGCGGCTGGGGGCAAGGGCAGGAGCAGAGCCGGCGTTGTCTGGCCATCGCCGGTCGGCAGGACGCATTGCTGCAGAGTCGCTGGTTCATCGTCAAGGACAACGGCCCAGAGGTCAGCTTGCGGCGGCATGACGATATTGAGATGCGGCAGGTTGGGCCGGAAAGCGTATCGCACTGTGTGTTGGGCGATTCCATTTGGGGAGATGACGGTGGCGGCCTGGCTTTCCCGGATGAGGATGGCAGGCAGCGCATGCACTGCCTGGCGGGTGACCGTGAGGCTGGGCGTGGGCGGCGCTCCGGTGTACGCATACACGCCCAGCAGGCGGCGACCAGGCTGGGTGAGGTTGTCCTGCAATTCGCCGACGTCAACCGGCCGGGGCGGGTCAAAGATGGCGACGTCCAGCTCGGCTTCGCCTTCAATCGCCAGGCGGCCGTGCTGATCGTCCGCCGTATGGGCGTCAACCAGCGGCACGCGGGTTTTCTGACCGTCCGGAATCAGCGGCAGCTGGTAGGAAATTACGATGGCGGCCCGGCTGGCTTCTGCGGCCAGCAGCGCCGTGACTATGCGGCCCTGCTCATTCGCCTGGCTGGAATGTTCTTTGACGACAGTGTCACCCCGGCCAAAAACAGTCAGGGCGGCTGGCGCTTCTGCTGGCAGTCGGCAGGAGATTTCCCGTACTGGCGAGCGGTGCGCCGTAAAATCCAGTTCATGGGTCACAGCGAGATGGTCCGGATTGACTTTGACCAGGGTATAAGTCCCGGCCGACAATCGGGCAGCCGGTCGGCTGACAGCGACGGTCAGGGTGACTGGCAGCGATTGGAACGTGTACAGGTAGGCGTTTTGGCTGTTTTGCGCTAAGCAGTTTTTCGCCTGGTGCAGCTCCATGGTCAGCGGCGCTTGCGTCACCATGCAGAGTCGGCCGGACTGCCGGGACGCGGCTGGCATGGACAGCACCGGGGCGTCCACCAGGCGCGGCTTAGTCCAATCCTGCTCCCATCCGGGGGGCGTGCTTTTCAAGGTGAGTTTGAACGACTGCTTCTGGGGCGGGGCAATGCCATTGGGGAAGCGGACAGTCAGGCGGCCGTTGCGGTCTGGGAGTCCGATGTCTATCCCGGGTAGCGGTTCGGCGTCGCCGTCGTATTTCCAGCCTTCTGGCAGCTGTAGGATAGCTTGGTAACAGGTGTCTCGCTCAGGCATGATGGTCACCAGGGCGGTCGCGAGCAGGCCGTTCTCTTTGATTTCCAGGGTTGTGTCCGAGGCGATTGCGGTTTGCGCTTCCGGCCTGGTGATGGCGGCAGTCAGTTGGAAAGCGCCGGGTGCGTAGCCGCTTGTGATCAGCTCCATGTCTGCCTGTAGTCCGGTCTGACTTTTAGTCGGCATCGGTTCGAGCTGCTGGTAGATGAGGCCGGTGCTGGCTAGGTCGCGGCATTTCAGATGGCGCTCTGCCCAAACCCAAGTATAGGTGACGGCGCTGGCGCAATCGAGGGGTTGAAATGTCGGAAAAGCCCAGTCGTCAGTCGTCGCTGCCGGTCGGACTCGATACAGCTGGAAGGAAAAGTCAGCCAGGCCGCTCAGCGGTTCCTGCATAATGACAGTCAGCACGCGGTTAGCGTCAACGCTCCAGGAAGCCACGCCGCAGGCAGAGCTGGCGTTGACGCTGATGACTTCAAAGCCATCAGGAACAAGAAAGCGCCAGGAAGTGATGGCGTTGTGATGCACGAGCAGGCGGACTTCGGCGGTGAGTTCTTCGCCAGCCAGGCCAATCCGGCAGTCTAGCCGCGAGACCGACCGCACCAGGCTGGCGTCCCGCTTGAAACGGTTGTTGAGCGACAAGGTGAGAGTGAGCTTCTCGCGAGGCGGAATTAGCCTCAGGGTGGTGACATTGGCTTTTTCGTCATATTGCCGAGCCAGTACAGGCGGACCGGCACGGAGGGCGACGTCGCCCGGCACGACGACGGTCAGCTCGCGGCTGGGCGCGTCCGGCAGCCGGCAGCTCAACTGGCGCTGGGCGCCGTCATTGCGAACCGCGATTTCGCCGCGCAAAAGCAGCTCTTGCGCGGCTGGTTTGCCATCGAACAGGAGGCTGAGCTGGCCATTCTTCAGGGCGCCGACCGCAGGCTGATTGGCGACTAAGACGTCAGTCCAGGTCAGGTCTTCGGCGGCTAAAGTCAGCAGCTGCGGACCAGGCTTGAGCGTTTCCGCTAGGGCCTGGCATTCCCAATGGGCGCGGTCATCCAGGACAGTCAGGCGATGGGCTGCGCTGCGAAGCAGGGCGGGAACCGGCGGCGGTTCAGCGTCAGCGCGGTTGTTTTCTTGCAGCAGGCGGTTGAAGTCCTCTGCGCTGATCATGGTCGCTCCAGGCCAGGATTGGAGTATCCTTGGCAATTCGGCGGCTGGGATAAGCAGCTCCCGCCAGGCTGGAACGTTGCTATCGGCGGCGACGAGCAGGAAGCTCCACAAAGCCAGGAAGGCGAAGCCAAGACGGCGTCGACTGGCTGAGCGGGCCGCTGAGATGGTGGTAAATGTGGACATGGCTGCCTCCTTTCCTTTTAAGTCCGGGGAGGCGTGTCATTCGCCGTTGCTGAAGAATCAGGCGATGGAGCAGGCGCGGTTGGGTCGCCGGTCTTGGACTGACGCTGAGCCTGCCAGTGGCGGCGAATGGCAGGCAGTGCGACTGCGACGACCAGGATGAGAAGAAGCAGGAACTCCACTGCTCTCGGCCCAAACACCAGCAACAGGAAGAAAGTCACAATGATGAGGATGACGAGGGCAATTATATTCCGCCAGCGAAAGGTCTTGCTTGGCAGCGGCGTCGGCGGGTCGTTGCTGGTTGGCTGATCGCCGTTGGGCGGTGGGGTGCTGCTGGGCAGCCTGGGTGGCTTAGGCGGTTTGGGTGGGCGGCGTCGGAACCACAGGAAGCCCCAGCCGAGCAGGACGACCAGGGCAGCCGCCGCGGCGGCGTTGGAAACCAGGGACACGGTCAGGCTAGGCAGGAAAACCGCCAGCAAAGCCAGGCCGCTGATGGCAAAGGCCAAGGACAAAGCCTGCTGGAAAACGGTAGCCTGCGCCAGCAGGACGCCGACCGCGAGGATGGCGATGATCAGGACGGCTTTGCATTGCCAGGCCGGCCACAGCCGCAGCCGCAGCGCGCCAGCCTGGCCAGCGGGGGGATGCAGGGTCGAATAAAGCAGCGGCTGGCCATCCGTGACAAAGCTGTTGAGGTGATCAGCGACGGTCGGATTGGCAGAGGCGTTTTGCAACAGCCAGCCGACGAGCTCGCTGGATGTCATCCGGGCGCGTGGACGGAGCGTAAGGAAGCCGCTCAGCGCCCAGATGTTGTCGACGTTCCAAGGACCCAAAGTCCCGAGTACCGTGAGGTTTTTCGGGATGTGGACAGATAGATAGACGTGCTGCACGGCTGCGTCATCCGGAAAAGTGGGCGGCTGGAAAACGCCGGTCTTGGGCTCGGAGAGGACATAGCGCAGTTCGAGGATGAACCTCTCGCCCTGGCGGTTGGCGGTCAGAGGCACGAAGTACTGCCCTGGCTCGCCTTTTTCCAGCGGGGCTGGCCGCCCGTCCACCAGTGCTGGCGCACTGTCGAATTCGACCCCGTCCGGCAGATGCAGCTCCAGGCGCTGGCGAGTGCTGCGCATCTGGCAAGCGGTCTGGACGCTGACAGCGCCGCTGCGCGTCAACACAGCGCGGACTAACATTTTTTCGATGCTGGTGCTTTTGACGGCTTCGTTCTGATAGCGGGTGACCTTGGCCTCCAGCTTCCAGTCGTTGCTATGATATTCAAAGGCCCGGGCAACAAGGGCAGCAAAGTCGGTTCCTGGCGCTTTGGGTTGGACTGGTGCGATGTCCTTGATCAGATTGAAGCGCGGGTCAATCGGGAGCAATTTTTCCGCTGCTGTCGGCGCCATGTCAATCATATCGTTTTTGAGGAAGGCGATTTGTCCCCAGACGCGGTCGCCATAGGCGATTAGGCGCGGCAGGCTGATGCTTTTTTCGCCGCCCACAGGCAAATCGCCCAGGTCTTCAGTCCAGCGCATGGAGAAATAGCTCGCGCCGAAGAATTCGGCATCGCCTTGCAGGTTGACTGCCTGGTAGCCTTCAGGCAGTTCCGTGGGCTGTTTTTCGGCGGGTTGGAGGCGGTATTGGCTTGGCGTCAGCTGCACGCGCGGCAGCAGGGCTGCGGGGACAGCGAAGGCCAAGGATTTGACCCCGCTGTGGATGACCTCGGCCTTGAACATGGCAGTGTATTTCAGCTGGTTGCCGGATTCGACGCCAGCCAGGAGCATTTGGGTGACAGTGCAATGCGGCGGCCGTCGTTCAGCGGTGATGGTCAGCTGCGGCAGCGGCTCGCTGGCATTGAAGCGATAGGCCAGCAGGGAGGCGCCATCGCCGTCAACAGCTTTCAGATGGCTGGTCTGGCCGGGTGTCACCCGCAGGCTGGCCGGCGCTCGAATAGCGATGGAACCTTCTTCGCGTTCGACGCTGCCGGGCGCCAGACGCGGCCCGGCCAAAGTCAGGCTGAGCGGCGGCAGCCCCGGCGTCAGCAAGGCTGCTTCGGACAATTCCCGCCGCAGCAGCAGGAGGACGTTGAGCCGGTGTTGCTTGGCCTTGAAGGTCAGGCGGAGCGGCTGCCGACCTTGGGACGCTTCCCCGAGCTGGCGGTCTGCCAGGACGGAAACGCCCGACTCGCTGCCGGACAGGGCCTGGCATTCGACTAGCTTGAAGTCCGCCGGCACATCAAAGTCAAGCTGGAAAATACCGGCTTTCCGGGCTTCGATGGTGAAGGCGCTGGTGATGAGCAGGTGGTCGTGT
Source organism: Lentisphaerota bacterium (assembly GCA_012799905.1). Classification (GTDB taxonomy): domain Bacteria; phylum Verrucomicrobiota; class Lentisphaeria; order Oligosphaerales; family Oligosphaeraceae; genus JAAZKI01. The sequence continues at coordinate 9,329 of JAAZKI010000447.1, forward strand.
TCAAGGTTAAAGGTAGTTTTCGTTTGGGCAAAAACTTGTGGATGCAGCGGCTCGACAGCGATTTGGAGGGACCAGGGTATGCCAGCGTATTGATAGGCGGCAAAGGCGGTGCGTTTGCTCTCCATGGTCCGCACGGTGTTGACATCAAGTTGGGTCAGGCCGGTGCGCGGGCCGACTTCAGCCTTGAGTCCTTCGCCGATAAAGACAGCGAGAACGCCTTGCTGGCGGATGGCTGCCGGCACTTTCAGGCAGGGAATGTCAGCCATAGCCATGTCGGCCTGGATGCGTTCCAGTTCAAGGATGACCGTTTGTTCTGCTGTGACCGGCTCATGCAGGGTGATGTCCAGCCGTTGTTCCTGACCCTGTTCAGACACGCGCCATTCCCGGATATTAGGGTCGAACACATTGGTGACGCGGTGCTCGCGGGGAAAGAGAATGGCGAGGGCGGCGATTGGGGCGCGGCTGACCGCGAAGGTGACATGCGCCTGGGTTCGGACTATACCTTCCTCTAAGGTGGCGTCCAGGCGGGACGTCACATTGATGAGCGCATCCAGCCCTTTGGCGCCCTCGGCCTTGGGCGTCCAGGCCAGGACTGGCTGGCTGTTGGCGCCGACGTGCAGGCGGACTTTGGTGAAGCCGGCTTTGGCTGTCAGCTGCTCCTTGACGACGCGGTCGCCGCTGACTTCGACCTGGGCGTCCTCAGCTGGGATGACGACTTCCCATTGGTTGACCGGCGCGTCCGGCGCTTGGAAGGTCAGGGAGTTGCGGCCTGGAGTTTTGTTGATTTCCCGCACCCAGCGCAATGTCACCACGGCCTTTTGGGATGCTTCCTGCTGATTGCTGGCCAGCAGCGCATAGCCTTGTTTGCGGTCGTGGATGATGCGGGCGTCAGGAAGGCCTTGGATGACCGGGTCAATCATGGCGCAGTCGCTCATGGCCAGAGGCAGAAGAATCCAGCCTTTGGCAAAGACCTCAATGTCCATAGTGACTTTGGCTTCAGCAGTGTCTTCGCCGACTGAGATTTCGCCTTTGATGCGGGCAATGACAGCGTCCCGCGGCGGCTTGACTGGCGGCGTTTCCGGAGTGCCGTAGGCCTTCTGCCAAAGGCGCTCAAACTCATCGTGCGGCAGAAACACCCCGCGTTTGTCCTGCTCAAACGTCTCCCAGAGCTTCTCATAGGGAATGTAGACGTTCTTTTCCTTGGGCTGAAGCGAGTCGGCAGCTGACAGCGAACCCGCAAACCATAATGACACGACCAGAAAACAGCTGACAAGACATGACGTTTTTGTTGTTTTCATCATCGGCCTCCACGTGCAATAATCACATTTCCGGCATTGTATTTGACTGACTTCAACATATAATACAATATAATAATACAGGAAAAGCAAACGGCAAGCAGCGCTTAGGCCAGCGCGTGATTCTAAAAAAGCAGTTGAATTTTGGGCATGGATTGGTTAGTGTTTATGTGTCGCCATGGAAAGGGCAAGACATAAGCTTGAACTACATGCTCCTGCAAGCGAGGTACATACTGCAAGCTAAAGCTTGAACTACGTGCTCCGGCAAGCAGCGCATTGCTTTGGATGCGGCCGCTGGCAACGATGGGAAAGCAACATTCAGTAAGGAAAGGTTGGAGAACATGCAGGAAATCAAGATTGGCTGGGCATCGCGGGACATTTCGACGACGGCCCCGGTGGACATTCCCGGGCAGTTCCACATGCGCATTTCCGAGGGAATCCAGGACCCTATCACCATCACTACTTTAGTCTTGGACAATGGCGTCGATTTGGTCATCTTTCTGACGGCTGACCTTGTCGCTATGCGGGCTTGTCTGGTCAAGGCAGTACGGGCCAAGGTGGCGGCGCTTGACCCGTCGATTCCGGTCGAAAAGATCATTATGAACGTCACACACACGCACGAGGGCGCCAGCTACTATGAAGCCAACAGCGCTACCATGGCCAGTGCAGACCAGGTGCCGCATGATGGCGTGACTATCGCCTCCAGTGACGACTACCGGGAAGAGCTGTCTGACAAGATCGCATCAGCGATTGTAGAAGCGTACAACAAGCGCGCTCCAGGCGGAATCGCGTACGGCTACAGCTACGCGGTCGTCAGCCACAGTCGACGCGTCGTTTATTTCGATGATTTGTCGAAGCGTCCTGGCGCTGCCTCGACCGGCGGCACGATTGTGGCTGGCCACGCGGCCATGTACGGCAACACCAACGACCCGAATTTCAGCCATTACGAGGCTGGCGCCGATCATTTTGTCAATTTGCTGTACACGTTTGATCTTTCCGGCAAGTTGACCGGCGCTATTGTCAACGTGCCGTGTCCGTCGCAGTGTTCGGAGCACATCCGGCGGCTGTCCGGGGATTATTGGCATGACTTCCGGGTGCGCCTGCGCAAGCAGCACGGCAACGTCTATGTGCTGCCGCAGTGCGCCGCCGCCGGTGACTTGTCGCCGCGGATTCTGCATGCCAAGGCGGCGCAGGAGCGGCGGTTCCGCCTCAAGTACGGCGAGGGCGACCGCAAGGATATGAACGAACGCAAGGACATTGCCGAGCGTCTGCTGGTGGCTTTTAACGAGGCGTTGTCCTGGGCGTCAAAGGACATCCAGACCCATTTGCCGCTTGGGCACATAGTCAAGACAATTGAGCTGGAACGCCGCTTTATCAGTGAGGCGGAAGCTGCCAATGAACAGAAGCAGCTTGCCGAACTGGAAGCAGAGCCGTTTAAGACCGACGGCGACCCAATCGAGCGCCTGGACTACAATTCGCGGCTGGTGTCGCGCCG
>JAAZKI010000505.1 GCA_012799905.1 Lentisphaerota bacterium
CGTCGTGTCCCAGCGTCTCGTATTCCAGGCCGGGTTCGACCGTGCTGGCAAAGGCCAGATAGAGGTTATTCTGGTCATAAGTGACTTTAAAGCGCGTCTTGGCGCGTGTTTCGCCCAGTTGAATGCCTTTCAACTCCTGCCAGGCCACGTCCTTCCAAGCGCCGGCAGTGAAATCAAGGCCGGTGACAGTGCCTGACGCCCGTGACGCTGTCATAGAGCGATTGGATGTCCCCGGGATGATGTTGCTTGCCCGCAGTGCCGCGATGTTCCAGGTAAAGGGGGCGCCTAACGGCGCATTCAGGCGGCCATTGAGCAGCACCGTTGCTTTCGGCGCCCGACCCAGGAAAGGCACCTCCGGCCAGCCGGGCACTGGCCGCATGGTGCCTTTGGGCGTGTAATAACCATCAATCATCGCATTGCGAGCCTCAATCGCATCGGCCAACTGCGCAAAATTGTTTTGGTCAGGCCGGAAACGGAAACTATTGTAAAAAGCCAATACCGTCGCCAGGTTTTTCACGTAATCAAACTCTTTCCGAACCAGGCTCAGACGCACCCGCACCTTATCATTGTCAGCCAGCGCTTCTGCCCGCGACAGATTTTTCTCCATAGTCTCAATCAGGTCGGGAGTGTAGATAGCGCCCAAGATGACGCGGGGGTTTTTAGGCAGACCCGGCACGCTGGACAGGAATGAATACTTGCCTTGGCGGACATAGAGGGCTTCGACGCGCTCATACAACACGCCGTAGAACGTCCGCATCGGCGCAGCTGCCTTATGGAAAGCGGCGCGGTAGAACTCATCCACCAGTTGTTCGGCATTCTGGCCAGGCGCGTCTAACGTCTTGCCGTAGACGTAATAGCACGGTCCTTCCAGGCCAAACAGTTCGCCGAATCCGCAACGGTAAATGCCTTTGACCCCATTCCGCATAAAAAGGTCAATTTGCTGTGCGCAGGAGTCAGGCGATGTCTTTGGGGTCAAGCCCACCAGCTGATACCAGCCCCAGTTGTAGATATAGACCGTGAAGCCGCCCGGGACTTTGATTTTTGACCAGGCGTCAAACATCTCCTGAGTATAGGCGCACAACTCAATGATGACATTATTCGGGAAGGAGTTGAACGATTGAGGCGGATTCTTGGTCGGTCCGTAGGCGATGATGTGGACGTTTTTTCCGGGGCGGTCTTTCAGCAGCCGTTCAGCCATGGCTCGGTGGATGATCCAGAGTTTTTCCCCCTGGTCGTCGGTATTGCCGAGGGCTTGGCAGGACGGACATTCACACGGCTGGTACCCGTCAGTCTGCGCCAGTTGAACCGTCTTGGCGCCAGCGTCGAGTTGTTTCAAAACTTCGGCGTAAATCAATTCCTGGACTTCTGGGTTGGAAATGCAGAGGTGATTGCCGGTGGAGGTTCTGGCTGAACCCAGGAAGGCGAAATATTCCGGATGATCCTTGGCGTATTCGCTGGCGGGGACAGCGTCATAGTAGGAATGGCCTCCATACGACTTGAAGTAGCCGCTGCCATAATTATTGTTGGCGTAATCATAGAGCAGGTTATAATGCCGGCCAGTCGCAAAAATCAGCGGCGGTATGACTTCGCGGGTCAGGCCTCTGGGCACGGCGACCGGTGCTACAGCGCCGTATTCGGTACCGACTTCGCCTGGCAGCAGAAAACGCGTGCCCAAGTAGTCTTCCATGAAGACAACCGCCACTTTGACCGTGCCCAGGATATAATCGCGCGAATTGCGGGAAACCTTGTCGCGGCCGAAGCGTTCTTCGTCCCGCCCGACGATGAACACGTCACCGTCTCGTTCGGCGATATAGCCGCCATATTCAGGCGTCTTGTCCACCCACAGCCCAGCCGCTGCAGCAGCGTTGGTCATTCCCAGGAAAATGGCTGGACCTGGCTTTTTGCTGCTTTCCAGGACAATCGGGAATTCCCCGCCCGTCACCGCTTGCAGTGATTTCTGCAAAGCGTCGGCGGTCTGCCGCAGAAACGGCGCTACGCCCTCATTCAGGTGCGTGTCCGGAAGCACGATTTGGTGCGGGGCAGCGGCTGAGAAGGTCAGTGCATCCGAATCAGATTGCAACCGCGCTTCTGGTCCGTGGCTCTGCGTCACAACGCAGCCAGCAAGACCAATGACGACGACCATAACCAAGGCAAGAGCTTTTTGCATGTTCTTCCTCCTGATGATGATAGGGTTTGACAAAACGAAGCAATGATAAAATGTGATATGTAGTGATAACCGCTTGTAGTTCAAGATGTTGTTTGCTGTATGTTGCAGTTCTGCGGGACGCTCACAGTGGACGTTGTGGACGGCGGTAAGTGTATGTAGTTCCTCGCCCCTCGCCCCTCGCCCCCAATACTCTTAACTTAACGCTTTGTAACCACACAGACGACTCAACTTCATAAAGCTAACCTTGGCGTCCTTGGCGTCTTGGTGGTTCAATAACGAGGAACCAACCGCCAAGGCGCCAAGGATGCCAAGCAATTGGAGGAAACAACAAACCAGACCGAAATTCCGCTTGCAATCCCATCCGTCAA
>JAAZKI010000039.1 GCA_012799905.1 Lentisphaerota bacterium
CGAAGGGCTACAACATAAAAGCCCAGGGTAAGCAAAGCCCGCCAAGGGCGAGCGCGGCCCTGGGTGGACGGATTATAATTTTGAGCCCCGCCAGGGGTGACACATAAACGCCGTTTTGAAGAAAATCTTTCACAAAAAACAAGAAGTTGGCCGATAGTAGTATGGAAAGCATAATGCTTGCGTGCAAGCAAAATCACACTCAAGCACAAAATCACTATGATTCTGTTCAAAACAGCTTGAAAAAGGGCGTGCAACAGCCTATTTTTTCAGCGAGTTCCAGAAATCAAGCCCACCCACCCATAAGGGGGCCCCCATCCTATGGTCGCGCGCGAGGAACGCATAGTCGGCGGTGAGAATGAGGATGAGTCTGCCGGAAAAGTCGTCCCGCCATGCCGAAAACAGTTCGCACGACATTCTCAAGAAAAAAAGGCAATGAACAATGGATATACATCTGCGTATTCTCGACAAAGCCGAGCTGGCGCTTGTGCGTCAGGTGGCTGATGTGGTCTGGCCGATCACTTTCAGGGAGATACTTTCGCCGGAGCAGATGGCCTACATGATGGAGATGATGTACGCGCCCGAGGTCATGGAACGCGAATACGACGAAGGTGTCTCCTTCTACGGAGTATTCGACGGGGAAAAGCCTATCGGGTATCTCACCTGGGGGCGCAACGACTCCGCGCCGGACATCGCCAAACTCCACAAATGCTATCTTCTGCCCGAATACCAGGGCAAAGGCATTGGCTCGATGATGCTGAACGAGGCCAAGGCCTATGCCAAGGCGGCAGGTTTCGCCAGGCTGCGCCTGAATGTGAACCGGAATAACGCCAAGGCAATCAAAGCCTACGTCCGCAATGGCTTCCAAACCGTGGAGACAGTTGACCGAGCCATCGGCCAGGGCTTCTTCATGAACGACTACGTGATGGAAGCCGAGATATGAAAGCTTGCGGACAAGCATCCCATTGGAGCCTTTGCCGCTCCGCGGCTAATTATTCCAGACGGTGGTACACGCCCCGTGCCTTCGCGCCTCAGCCCACTAACGTCCACGTCCACTGCCACTAACGTCCATTGTCCACTAAACCGCCTTACCCAGAGCGTCCTCCAAGGCCGCGCCCGCTCTTTCCACACCCTCGCAAAACTTGACTATGCCTTTCGGGCACGCTCTGTAATCGGTCAGCCGTTGATAATGGCCATCCCCGCAGCATGTTTTCAGCGTTTCTGCCGCTCCGCGTCGGTGAACGCGATAGACATGGCGGATAGCATAGTCCAAGCTCACTCTCGCCCCTCGCCCCTCGCCCCTCGCCCCTTTTCTGAGACCGCTACGCGCCGGAACTCCGAATATCAATCGGTGACCGATTACCACGCTCTCCACTAAAAACACCGGTCTCGTATTGCAATCTTGGCTGAGGAGTGGTATAATTTAATTTAGTGTTGCCCAAATCTATACGCATACGCCAGATAGAAGTCTGGACTACAGATGTTCATTACCATTAACGTTACAAACCATCATTTCCAAGGAACGCCTTCATGAAAAAACTCTTTCTGCTGGTCGCTCTGTTGGCGTACGCCGGCGCCTCAGCCCAAGACGCAAATCTGCTCAAGAACACCAATTTTCAAGAAATTGGTCCCAACAACTTCCCTGCCCACTGGCGCAATGCGTCGCCCGATACCCAGTTCAAAGCCGCTGACAATGGCATCACCCTGTTCGCCGTCGAAGGCAAAGCAGCGACAATTACCCAGGCGCTCAAGCTCGAATCAGGCGTGCCGCATGTCTTCAGCTGCCAAATCAAAGCCGACGCTCCGACCGAAGCCCAGGCATACATTGAATCAGTCTTGACCTTGCCGGACGGCAAGAAAAAATGGGTCGGTGCCAGCACTGCGCGTTTCAAGGTGGAGACGTCTTGGAGCGAACGCAAGATAACCTTCTCCATCCCAGACAATCCCAGCAGCTGCTACCTCGCCTTGCGCAGCGTCACCGGCACGCCAGTGACATTCAAAGACCTGCTTATCCGCCCTACGCCCATCCGGAAGCAATGGGGCGGATACTGGGTCATGGAAGGTCTGACAGATTCCCCAGACAATGGCCTCCTGGTTCCAGGCGGCAAGAATGCGCAGCTGCTGAATATACCCGTTGAACCCGGCAAGACCTACCGCATCTCCTACACAGCCCAAGGCATGGGCGCAACGGGACAAGATTATCCTTTCCATGAAATCACTTCCCTGGTCACACCAAAGGTGACAGGCGCCTACTCCTTCAACGACGTCACCAATTCACCTCAACCGAAAAACCACACCTTCACGGTTCCCAAGGACGCCGCCTTCAAAACCGTGAATATTGCCTTCACCCCCAAAACCGCCGGCAAAGTCCTCTTCACTGACTTCACTTTCCAGGAAGTCGTCCCAGACGCCACCGCTGAATGGCAATTCCACCTGAACGAGCCATTTTATCGCGACACTATCTACGCCAGCCAGGACACTGGCCGCGTCGCCGGCGAACTGATCGCCGACCCGACCGCCGTCAAGGCCAAAGTCACCATTGACGGCCTGGGTTCAACGGAAATCACGCTCACCCAAGGCCGGGGCAGCTTCGCGTTCAAAGCCGAACAACTGGCCATTGGCAGATACCCAGTCACCTGCAATGTCTACGACGCCAAAGGCGCTGTGCTCAAGCAATTCACGTTGACGCTGGCCAAGGTGCCGGCCAACTCAGTTGAGGTCATCGCCAAACCGAACGGCTACTTCTACATCAATGGCAAGCCATTTTTCCCGGTGACGCAATGGAACATCGCCTTTTCTGCCCCGGAAGTATACTACTACAGCGCCAAAAACGGCATCAACAGCCGCTTCTACTCCGTCGGCCGCGACAAGGAAAAAGTCCTGGCCGACCTTGACCAGGCTCACGCCTATGGCATGAAACTCATCCTCCCCACTGGCGTCGCCGGCAGCAATGCACCAGAAATCATGGCACGATACCGCGAACGCATAACCAAAACCTTCACCCCGGAAATCCGCAACCACCCGGCTGTCCTCGGCTATTTCCTGGTTGACGAACCGCTCTGGGGCGGAAGACCATCCGAACCAATCCGCGCTAGCTATGAGTTTTTCAAGGAATTCGACCCCTATCACCCTTGCTGGATCAATGCCGCCCCCAGAAATGAAAACCCGGAACTCCGACCCTACGCAGAAGCCTGCGACATCTGGGGCGCGGACATCTATCCGTATCCGTACCCAAACTCGCACTCCGGCATTGATGACAAAGGTCTGACCAGCGTCGGCAAATACTGCCTGCGCATGTCCGAAACAACGTACGGGCGCAAACCGACCTGGATGGCCCTGCAAGGCTTTGCCTGGGCCTCGCTCAATCGGGAAACGCCGGTCGAAAAACACCAGTATCCGGATGACACTGTCATGCGCTTCATGGCTATGGACGCCATGCTGAACAAATGCACCGGCTATGGACTCTGGGGAACACAATACATCAGGACGCCGTCCTTTTATGACACTATCCACAAAACCACCCGCGAGCTGCACA
>JAAZKI010000544.1 GCA_012799905.1 Lentisphaerota bacterium
CTGGCGGCCCGAAGGGCTACAACATAAAAGCCCAGGGTAAGCGAAGCCCACCAAGGGCGAGCGCAGCCCTGGGTGGACGGATTATAATTTTGAGCCCCGCTAGGGGTGACACATAAACGCCGTTTTCCGGAAAATCTTTCCCAAAAAACAAGAAGTTGGTCGATAGTAGTACACCGCCCACCATGTCCACCATGTCCACACCGTCCACATCTTTTTGCGCCGTAGGCGCTTAACCATGCTTAACCCCAGGCTTTAGCCTGGGGGAGGCATGCCCCAAAACTGGCGCCTCGTAGAGACGCCACAGAAAACTGCCCCATTGCCTCCCTATTGATGCTCGCTGTTCCTGTAAGCTGTGGTGTCAAGCGTTCGCGGCCGTCTGTAACCTACTGAACCAGGAATGTTATAGGCGACAGCCGCCCCTTTCATGGGCTTTCAGCCAGCACCGTATACGACAAAAACTATGGAACCATCCTCACAATACGGAAGCCTAGAACGTCGTTCTGTTCCAACGGCGAGTACCCAAAACGGTACGTCGAACGACAGTAGCTCGCATGGTGATACCAACCGCCGCCCCGACAGATGCGAGAGAACCCATTGGCAGCGCCTTGGGGATCAATGCGTTTTTCCTGGCTCTAAGCGCTATGCCAGTCCTGGCACCATTCCGACACGTTGCCATGCATGTCATACAGCCCCCAAGGATTTGCTTTCTTTTTGCCCACCGGTTGCGTTTTGCCAACGTTATTCTTATCATACCAGCCCATCTCATCAAGATTGCCTGCGTAATCATCTGTTGTGCCAGCTCGGCAAGCATACTCCCACTCCGCTTCGGTCGGCAATCGAAAAACGCCATTCCCTTTGCTATTGAGCTTCTCAATAAACTCCTGGCAATCATACCATGAGACCTGCTCCACCGGCCGATTCGCCCCCTTGAAACGACTAGGACTTGAGCCCATCACCTTCTTCCATTGCGCTTGGGTCACTTCATACTTGCCAAGATAAAACGGCTGCGAAATCGTCACCTCATGAACTGGCGCCTCATCATCGTCACCTCTTTCAGACCCCATTAGAAAACTGCCAGGCTGTACAAGGATAAGAGCAAGCATAACCCCACTGCCAAGGTCCAGACTGACAGTAGCCGCCTTTTGCTGAATATCACTGGCATATTTCGCATTGCGAGCAAGCATGCGTCTATGCGAATAAATCGAGTGGCTGACTGACAAAACGGCTAATGGAACCAAAAAAATGAGCGCAACTGTAAGCCGCCGCTTTTTCTGTTGCGCAAGTCTTTTTTGACAAAATTCTAACTTCTGGCCACTGTCAAGGTAGTCAGTAATTTCCACCAAGAGATTAATCGCGTCGCTGAATTTTCTTTTATCAATAAATTTTTTTTCTTGATCATATTTAGGTTTTTTGATGCCTTCATCACAGCGTTGTATGAGTTCCTGGCAATGCGCATAAATTTCACTCGTGCAATGTGGATTTTCACATAATCTTGATAACGAAACTATTGCACTCGCATAATCGCCTGCATGCTTCGCACGCTTCGTTCGTTCAAAAATGCGATTATAGGCTAAAATTAAAGTTTTTTTCCGACATTGCTTATACCTGATTTCAGCATCATCAAAATATCCGATAAATTCAGAAAATAGATTAGCAAGTGCTTTGTATTTCCTAGGCTGTTTCGATTTTTGCGACATCCTCTGAACAGCTTCGTCATATTTGACCTGCAGTAGCTTCTTTATGAGCTTTACCTGTTCCTGAGCGTCGCGATGTTCACCAATAGCCGTGAAATAAACTTCTAATTTTCTAAGTTGCGCGATGTCGTCTTTGATAAAACTCCTGCCTTGAATTTCCCTAAGCTGTTCCATAGACTGAAGATATATCTTCTCATTTTTCTGTTTGGAAACAAACTCCTGCAAGCGCTGCTTTTGCTCTGCGTCTGCGAATTGCATGGCCAGCTGATATGACTTCTGGGAAGCTAAGTCATTCTTGACGCAAAAAAGGCTGCCTTCCTCGGAAATTTTATTTTCAGCCATGAGGCGATATATATACACCTGGCAATTTTCCGGTTCCTGGTCTATTATTCTTTCGCAATATTCAAGTGCGGAATCATATTCATTTCCTTTCAGAAATAATTCCACCCGCCTCATCAATGCAGCAGCTGCGGCATTAGATGCTGAAGATGGTGACGTGGACTTTTGGTCTTCAGTATCTACAACCTTCTTGATTCCTTGCAGCAGGTTCTGCATAAAACCTATCTTGCTCATATCCTGGCACTGAAACATGGAAAGTTCGTCAGGAATCTCATAAACATCCATATCCCGGTAACAGGGAATCAAAAGTTTTGAGCGGTCTTTTTTCATCAGCTGCAAAAAACGACTCCATTCATTCCTAACCCATACAGCATTGAAATACTCTTTCTTGGAGCCAAGGACAAGCATCACCTTGGCGCTATTGAGTGCAGCAAAAATATATGGCTCATATTGCTCGCCCAGTTTATCTTCCAAGGTTATGCGGGCGAAAAAGACGTTATAGCCTTCGGCAGTCAACTGATAGTAGATATCTTGCGCAATAGCTGAATCCTTGGTGCGCGAGCCGCCGTCCGTCTTCTCCTTATAGCAAATGAATACATCAAATGGCTGCTCGCGGGAAGATACCGCCAAAATGTCTTTTTGGATTTCGGCAATGCGCTGAGCCTCTTTTTCATAGACATCCCTTTCGGCGCCGCCGGCGTTTTCCAAAGCAGCCTTGTAGTCGGGGTCTGCCAAGATAGATTCGTATTGTACACGGTGGCACGTGGGGATGCGTTCATGGGTGGCCGGGTCCTCGACATATTCAATGCCGAATCGGGAAATGACTATGCCCCAATAGGCCTCCGCGTCAGTGCTGTCTTCCTGGACAATCGCCTCGTAGGCAGCGATGGCGCGGTCAAAATCATTCGCTCGCCGAAAATGCTCTGCGCGCATATAAAGCTGCTCCGTACGCTCAGAGTTCGGCCTCGGAAATGTTGTCATGGAACTGCAATACGGGCACTGGCCAACCGTAACGCCATCAGGCAGTTCCAGCATGCCGCCGCACATCTTGCATTGAATTTTCGGCATAGAAGACAACCAGTCTATTTCAATAGTTTGAGGCAGTCGGAGCGACCACGCACATTATCAATGATTTCCTTGCAAAGTACGGGATTTTCAGATACCTTCAAAAACTCGAAGCGAAATCGACGTTTGACTTGTGCGCCTGGCCTGCGACGTCATTAACAGCGGAAAAACAGCAAATGCTATGGAATCGTCCTCACAATGCGGAAGCCGAGATAGGGGTTCCGGCTCCACGAACCCCGCCAGGCGCGGTACGCTGAACGACTGAAGCTAGCATCATCAGCCCAGCAGCCGCCCCGAATGACGCGATAATACCCATTGGCAGCGCCTTTAGGGTCCGTCCGCATTTCGTAGCTATAAGCGTCATACCAGTCCTGGCACCACTCCCACACATTCCCATGCATATCATGCACCCCCCAGGAATTTGCCTTTTTAGTGCCCACCGGACGCGTCTTGCCATCGTTATTCTTATCATACCAGGCCATCTCGTCAAGATTGCCTGCGTAATCACCCATGGTGCCAGCCCGGCAGGCATACTCCCACTCCGCTTCGGTCGGCAGTCGGAAGGTTCCAAAGCCCATGCTGTTAAGCTTCTCGATGAACTTCTGGCAATCATCCCAGGAGACATTTTCCACCGGGCGTTTTGCGCCCTTGAATTTACTCGGATTCGAGTCCATCACCTTCTTCCATTGCGCCTGGGTCACTTCGCATTTGCCAAGATAGAACGGCTGCGAAATCGTCACCATGCGAACCGGCTTCTCATCATTATCGCCTTGGTCAGACCCCATCATAAAACTGCCTGGCGGTATGAGGACAAGATCGAACATAACCCTGCGGCCAAGGTCCAGGCTGACACCAGGTGCCATTTGCTGAACATCGCTAGCATATTGCACATTGTGTGCAAGCATGCGCCTATGCGAATAAACCACATAGATAATTATCAAAATGGCCAATATGAGAAAAAAGCCGCACCCTTTAGAACAGCATCCCTTCGCCTGATCGTCCATTCGCTTTTTGCAAAATTCTATCTTCTGGGCGCTGTCAAGATAATCATCTATTTCCTTCAAAAGATTAATCGCTTCATAATATCTCTTTTGCTCTATAAGCTGTTTGGCATGATTATATTTAAACCTTTTTATACGTTCTATACAATATTTGCTGATTTCAGATGGCAAATGCTGATTTGTAATCAATTTCCAAAGTGATGAAATTGTATTGGCATAATCATTATAATTTTTCGGATTATTTGTTTGTTTAGAGATGCGATTATTGACTGAAGTTAAACAATTATCCAAGCACTGTTTACATCTAAATTCAGCATCATCAAAATATCCAATAAATTCAGAAAATAGATTAATTAGTACTTCATATTCTTCCGGTTGTTCTAATGTCGCTGACATCTTCTGAACAGCTTCATCATATTTTTCTTGCAGGAATTTCTTTATGGTCTTTATCTGTTCCTGAGCGTCGTGATATTCTTCAATATCTTTGAATTCAGATTCAATTTTTCTTAATAGTGAAATATCTTTTTCAACAAAATCCCTTCCTTGAATTTTCTTGAGCTCCGCCACTAACAATCGGTATGTCTTCTCTTTTCTCTGCTTGGAAACATACTCTTGCAAGCGCTGCTTTTGCTCTGTGTCTGCGAATTGCATCGCCAGTCGATATGATTTTTGAGAGGATAAATCATTTTTTGCGTAAAAAAGACCTACTTCGTGGGAAATTTCATTTTCAGCCATAAGGCGATATATATACACCTGGCAATTTTCCGGCTCCTGGTCTAATATTCTTTCGCAGTATTCAAGCGCGGAGTGGTACTCACTCTCCTCTAAGAACAATTCCACTCTTCGCATCAATGGGGCAACTGTGGCATTAGGTGCAGGTAATGCTAACGTAAACTTTTCACCATCTTCATCTTCTTCTGCAGCATCTTCAGCATCCACGACCTTCTTGATTCCCCGCAGCAGGTCCTGCATAAACCCGATCTTGCTCATGTCCTGGCATTGAAACATGGAAAGTTCGTCTGGGAGTTCATAGACATCCATATCACGGTAACAGGGAATCAACAATTTTGAGCGGTCTTTCTTCATCAGCTGCAAGAAACGACTCCATTCGTTTCTAACCCACACCGCATTGAAATACTCTTTCTTGGAGCCAAGGACAAGCATCACCTTGGCGCTATTGAGAGCAGCAAAAATATATGGCTCATACTGCTCGCCCAGCTTATCTTCCAGGGTTACGCGGGCGAAAAAGACGTTATAGCCTTCGGCAGTCAACTGATAGTAGATATCCTGGGCAATAGCTGAATCCTTGGTGCGCGAGCCGCCGTCGGTCTTCTCCTTGTAGCAAATGAATACATCAAATGGCTGCTCGCAGGAAGAGACCGTTAAAATGTCCTTCTGGATTTTGGCAATGCGCTGAGCCTCTTTTTCATAGACATCCCTTTCAGCGCCGCCAGCATTTTCCAAGGCGGCCAGGTAATCGGGGGCCGCCAGGATAGACTCGTACTGTACGCGATGGCAGGTGGGGATGCGTTCATGGGTGATTGGGTCCTTGACATATTCAATGCCAAATCGGGAAATGACTATGCCCCAGTAAGCCTCCGCATCAGTGCTGTCTTCCCGGACAATCGCCTCGTAGGCAGCGATGGCGCGGTCAAAATCATTCGCTTGCCGAAAATGCTCTGCGCGCAAATAAAGCCGCTCTATGCGCTCAGAGTTCAGCCTCGGAAATGTTGTCATGGAACTGCAATATGGACACTGGCCGACCGTAACGCCATCAGGCAGTTCCAGCATGCCGCCGCACATCTTGCATTGAATTTTAGGCATAGAAAAAAAACCAGTCTATTTCAATAATTTGAGGCGGTCAGAACGGTCGCGCACATTATCAATGATTTTCTGGCAAAGCGCAGAAACTTCTGATTCATTGTTTTCGGCAACAAGCTTTTTGAGTTGGATGACTCCTGTACGAATTGACTCATCAAGCTTAGCAATATCAGGATGCGAAATAGGATCGGCATAACGGATGGCATCTCTGACCTCGGATACACTCTCTTTCATACTGGCAGGAACCGTGGTTAAAAGCGATTCCGTGTCGGCCAGCAGCATTTTCCAATCATCAGTTTGTTTTTTTATTTCATCACCAACACGCGTGATTGCTGTTTGTCCTGCTCCGATTGCCAGAAGTTTCCAGGCAGTAAAACCGGTAATGACAATGTTGATAACTGCATACCAAAGCGGCGACAAATGCCAGGTGCCAGTCAAATCCAATGTGACAACGACAATAGCCAATAGAATAGTTAAGACAAGATATCCCTTCAGCGCCAAAGGAAACGCTAAGCTGGTGAGGTAGTTTTTGGCGCCGGAAACGGAAAGCTGCCAAAGCGAAGCTGCGGAGATGATAACCGCCAATAACAAAAAAACGTACGCAGTAAAAACCAGGTTGTCCTTAGGGAGCGGAATCAGAATTGCGGTTTGAATGGCAATCCCGATAAATGCGCCTGCCAGTATTCGCTTTTGTTGGGTAATCATACTTATCCCTCGCTTTTTGAAAGTTTCTCACCACATTCCAAACAGAATTTTGCTTCGGCAGGCACTTCCTTGCCACACTTGGAACAAACAAGGGCTGTCAGCGACGCCCCGCAAGACAGACAAAATTTCCCTTTAGGAACTTTTACGCCACATTTAGGACACGTAATTTCATTGTCGCCAGTGGCCGTCTTCTCCCCGCATTCGAGGCAGAACTTGGCATTTGCTGGCAGCACGACTCCGCATTTTTCGCACGCTATAACATAAGCCTGTTGCTGTTGAGTGACGCCTTCCTGGTTTTGGTTTAGCGTATCCTGAAGCATTCCTCCGACTTTATTGCCTACTGAACCGCCTATGCCGGAGATCATCCCCATGCCAACGCCCATGTTGGTGAATTGTCCAACCGCTTGATTGCTGGCAACTCGCTCCGCAACATCAAATCCACGCTCGGCCTGGTAGGTATATCCCTCTATAGAACGCTTTTTTGCAAGCCCCTCCGCTTCAATGGCCATTCTCTGGGCAGCAGTCTGCTGGTCAATGATGCCGACTTGCTGGCGTAATTTTGCTTCGGCGATATCAGCATATTGACGGTAATGAATTTCCTTGAACCGGCGGTAATTTTTATCATCCTCTGGTTTGATGATATTTGTTATGAAAAAACGCTCCAAAGAGATTCCGTATGATTGGAAATCCACTGCCAGAGCCTCCTGCAATGCCTGCGACATACTCTGCAAATACTCGTCAATTTCAAAGATGCTAATCTTATTTTCTTTAATGAGCGAGACAATATAGGGTTTCAGATGGATCATCAGAAACGAACGGAATTTCTGCGTCATCTGTTCCTGCGAAAAACTGTCTTCCGTGCCGACTACTTGAATCAACAGTTTCCGGCCATCTTCCAGGCGTATATTCATTTCACCACAGGCGCCGAGCTGAATTGGGAACCCGTAGGTAGGCTCAACGTATTCCATCTTGGTGTCAGTGCCCCACTTGATGGCCATCTGCTCAGTTTTATTGATGAAATAGACTTCGCAATGGAATGGCGTTTGGTCTCCAGTCGCCTTGTTAAAGAAACTTCCTGCTATGGGCATGTTCTGGGTGGACAACAAATGCCGACCAGGGCCAAAGCTGTCCAGCGCCTGCCCATTTGAATAAAACACCGCTTCCTGAGATTCATGAACAATTAACTGACTGCCATAATTGAAGTCTTCGCAAGGGTGTTTCCAGATAAGGGTCGTATTGTCGCCTTCATACTTGATGATGTCTGCAATGGCCATAATTCGGCTCCTTTAGCATTCGCATAATCTTTTTCTATCTGTTGGCTTTTTAAAATGGCAGTAGCATGCGCGGACGCCAAGTCAAGGGCACAAGTCCAATGATACCTGGTAAATGGCGCCCCAAATTACACGATATGTCGTTAGTATACCCTGACGGCAGCCTCAATGCAAACTAAACAAATGCAATATCGTATAGCACAAGGGGGAGGAAAGGACTGCAAACCCTTTCCTCCCCCTCACACTACTCATTTATCTTTTTTCAACGCATGCCCAGGCATATCACGCCTATTCATCCTCAAACAGCCACGTGGAAAGATACCGCTCGCCATTGTCGGGGAGCACGGCGACGATGCGCTTGCCAGCCATCTCCGGACGCTTGCTCAGCTCCAACGCAGCATACAAAGCCGCCCCAGATGAAATGCCAATCAGGAGTCCTTCTTCCTTGGCAGCAGCCCGCGCCGTCTGACCAGACTGCTCTGTCGTGACCTGGATGATTTCATCAATCAAGTCAACATCCAGCACCGAGGGCACAAAGCCGGCGCCAATGCCCTGGATTTTGTGCGGTCCAGCCACGCCGCCCGACAACACCGGACTGTCCGACGGCTCCACTGCGACGACTTTAACCTTGGCATTGCGCTCCTTGAGTACACTGCCAATGCCCGTCAACGTGCCGCCAGTGCCGACCGTGGCTACCAGCACATCGACAACGCCGTCCGTGTCCCGCCAGATTTCCTCGGCCGTAGTCAAACGATGCGCCAGCGGATTGGCCGGATTATCAAACTGCTGCGGCACCAGCGAACCGGGATGCTCACGGTGCAGCTCCATGGCTTTGTCAATGGCGCCTTGCATGCCTTTGGCGCCTTCCGTCAACACGATTTCCGCACCGTAGGCGCTGAGAATCTTCCGGCGCTCAACGCTCATCGTGTCCGGCATAGTCAAAATCAGCCGATAACCCTTGACCGCCGCTGCCAGCGCCAAGCCAATGCCGGTGTTGCCACTGGTCGGCTCAATGATGACCGCGCCCGGCGACAGCACGCCGCGCTTCTCGGCATCCTCAATCATGGCCACCGCAACCCTGTCCTTGACACTGCCCCCAGGATTGAAATACTCCACCTTCACCAGCACTTCGGCAACGCCGCGATTCATTTTTCCAACCCGCACCAGCGGTGTATTCCCAATCGTCTCAACCAGGTTGTTTTTAATATTCGCCATGGTCTCTGTCCTTCCTGAACGTGTATTCGCGATGCCTCACAGCAACGGTCGCAGGAAAGCAGCCGCCTCGCGCACGACATTTTCCAGTTCGCCTTCGGCGGGCATGGGCTCCAATTCATTCACATAGCCATCAAAGCCGACCTTGCGCAAGGCGTCAAAAAAGACGGCAAACGGCGTATGGCGATTTTCCGCGTACGGCACCCGCGTGTACCTGACTTCGGTGCCATCACACAGCTTGAGCGCATTGGCGCCGTCCGGACTCACCACCAACGTCTGCACATGCACGCCGACAATGCCGCCACGCAAAGGCTCAAACATATCCCGGCTGAATGGCAATCCAGCCAGCGCCAAATTCGCCGGTTCAGGCACCAGGCCAAAGTTCGGTTCGTTGATTTCGGCCAGCACCTTGGCGGCTCCGGCAATCGTCTCAAACGGGCTATTGGTATGCATCTGATAATGAATCCGCAACCTTAATGGCGCCACCAGCTGCGCCGCCCGCTTCAACACCGGCGGCTGCGCTCCCATCCGTATGCTGAACGCTCCCAAATCCGCCAGCTTGGCCGCAAATTCAACAAACCGCTTCTCCTCGGCCGCATCTGCCAGTTTGCCATGATACTGACCAGCAAACACGGCAATGCCCGTGGATTGCAAGACAGACTTCAATTCAACAAACGCAGCGGGCGGCGTGTCTGGATTGACTTGCGAACCGCGCAAATCAACGGCGTCATAACCATAACGTGCCGCCAAACGGATGAAATCCGCCACCGGCATCACTGACTGCGTGCTGCTTTTCTCAACCAACCGACCAGATAATGACAACTTCATGACGCACTCCTTTCCGCCTGCTCCATTAACGTTAATTCAAGGCGATACAAAACACATAACCATCGCAAAAACAAGGTTATGTACACTTATTGTAACATGAGGCATAGTCTTTTCAAGGCGATGTTCAAAAAAATTATGCAATCAGCCAGCGATTGATATTCGGAGTTCCGGCAAGCTGCGGTGCCAAGCGCCCCGGGTAAGGCACTTTAGTGGACAGTGGACATTAGTGGACGTTAGTAGACGATGGACTGTGGACAAAAGTGGACTTTAATGGAGAGTGGACGTGGACATAAGTGGACTTTAGTGGACAGTGGCTGTGGCATGAGTTCAAAAAAAACTCGCCCCTAACGAATTATGAATTATGAAATTCGCCTCAGCATTCAGCATTCAGCATTCAGCATTCAGCATTCAGCATTCAACATTCAGCATTCAGCATTCAGCATTCAAACCCTCGCCCCTCGCCCCTCGCCCCTCGCCCCTCGCCCCTCGCCCCTAATTCGCGCCACTATCGTCTGTGATGGCTAATAGCGCTTGGCGGATTTTCTCCACCCCAGTTTCTCGCGTCTCTTCGTCATCCAGAAAAAAAGGTTTGCCGAATTTGAGCGTAACCTTGGAAAACGGCTTAGGAATCTGCGTTCCATCCCAGCTTTTCAGTTGCCAGCAGTTCTCCGCATTGACCGCTGTCGGCAGCACCGCGACCTTTCCCAGGGATGCCAAGGCGACCGCCCCGGGATGCACCGTGTAGCGCGGACCGCGAGGCCCATCGACCGTCACGACTATCATCTGCCCGTCCTTCAGCTTCTGCAGCATCGTCCGCGTCGCCTGCATGCCGCCGCGGCTTGAGGAGCCGCGCACCACATCAACGCCGAAGAAACGGATCAACGTCGAGATATACTCGCCGTCACGGGACGCGCTGATCAGAACCGTGACCCGCTTCAACAACGCCTTTGGCGCCACCGTCGCCAAAAAGACAAACCGGTTGTGCCAGATCGGCATCACCACTGGCCAGGGCGACCCGCTCTCCAACCAACCGTCAGGATCATCATAGCGCACCCGGAACGTCCACCCGTACAAACCAACCAGCCGAGCCAGCAGCCAACCCAACCAGGCTGGCATATGCCGCTTGTTCTTTAAAGTAAACAACCGACGACGACGCTTGGGCGGCGTCCGCTCTGCCGATTTCTCATGACTCATGACTGTCCCCGCGCCTGGACAGGCGCCACAAAAACCAAGAATGTCGTCACCGAGTTGCATAGACGTGCTTGATGTGGTAAAATATCCCCTCGACCACGACTTCTCAACCAGGACAGCCGCTTTTTGTCGGCCTTCTCCCTCAACCAAGCCACCACACCCCAAACACCCACCAGCGAGCAGACCACACCATGACGACCTCCGCCAAAGTCCGCAAAGCAGTCATCCCCGCCGCCGGAATCGGCACCAGGATGTTCCCGGCCACCAAGGCCATAAAAAAAGAAATGTTCCCCATCGTCACCCCGGATGGCGTCTGTAAGCCACTCATCCATAACATCATCGAGGAAGCAGCCGCTGCCGGCGCTGAAAACTTCGCCATCATCGTCCGCCCTGGCGACGAAAAAATCTTCAGCGCCTATTTTTCTGAGACTGCTCCGGACTATTTTGCTCGCCTTGGCGCTGCTGCCCGCCAGCAGGCTGAGCGCATCGCTGACTTGGCTAAGCGCATCACCTACATCCGCCAGGAACAGCAGCTGGGCTTTGGACACGCCCTCCATACGACCAGGGACTGGGTCGGCAACGATCCGTTCCTGCTTCTGGTCGGAGACCATATTTACTTCTCCTACGCAGCCAAGCCGACCGCCGCCCAACTGACCGAATGTTTCAGCAGCAACGACGGCTCCAGCGTCATCAGCCTCTACCAAGCGCCTGGCAAAGACGTCCACCACTACGGCACCGTCTGCGGCACCTGGCTTCCTGGCAGCACTACTACCCTCCGTCTCAGCCGCTTCGTTGAAAAGCCAAGCCTTGACTTTGCGCGGCAGCATCTGTCCATGCCGGGTCTGCCGGAGGACACTTTCCTGTGCGTCTACGGCCAATACGTCCTCACCGCTGACATCTTCCCGATTCTCGGCGAACACATCGCTAAAGGCAACCTCCAAAAAGGCGAAATCCAGCTTACTCCCGCCCTGGAGGAACTACGCCAGCAGCAGGGCATGCTCGGCCACGTCGTCGAAGGCGAACATTACGACACTGGCCAGCCCTTTGCCTACGTCGAAAGCATGGCTGCTTATGCTTTCAGTGGCCGGAAACGTGCTTGAGAATGACTTGCAGCACCTCCTTATGATTCTTTCCATTAGGACATTGCAATCCGCCATCGCCCCCCTAATTTAATAACTCAAAGGACACTTCTCCCGTCATCAGCTCCAGCCCTTCCCGCTGCCCATGGATCACCGCACTGCCCTGCTCATCCTGAATATGCTGCCCGGCATCGGTCCGGGCCGCAAACGCCAGCTGGTCAACTACTTCGGCTCCGCCAAAAACGCCTTGGCCGCTTCCGAGCAGGCGTTGCGCCAGGCGCCCGGCATTGGCCAGCGCCTGGCGACTGTCCTGCATGAATGGGAAAAACATTGTGATCTGGCAGCTGAAATCAACCTCGCCCGCCAGGCCGGAGTCACCATTATCACCGAGGAGGACGACGTCTATCCCCCGCTTCTCCGCGAAATTCACGACCCGCCCATCTGCCTGTATGTCACTGGAAACCTTGACATTTTGAAGAATTCGGCTGGCGCCATCGCCATCGTCGGCACCCGACACTCGTCCTTCTACGGCATCCGCATGGCCAACCTGCTGGCCGCCAGCGCCGCCCAGGCCGGGTGGCCCGTGGTCTCTGGCCTGGCGCGGGGCATTGACACTGCGGCGCATGAGGCCACTCTCCGCGCCGGCGGCCAAACCATCGCCGTCATTGGCAGCGGTCTGGCCTATCTCTACCCCAAGGAAAACACCGGGCTAGCCATCCGCATCGCTGAACAAAACGGCGCTGTCATCTCGGAATTCCCCATGCTTTACCGCCCTGACCGCCGCAGCTTCCCCATGCGAAACCGCATCATCTCCGGCATCACCCGCGGCACTATCGTCGTCGAAGCCGGCATCCAATCCGGCAGCCTGATTACAGCCGCTCAGGCCATTGACCAAAACCGCAATGTCTATGCAGTCCCCGGACTGGCTGACACACCTCATGCCCGCGGCTGCCACGCCCTGATCAAAGACGGCGCTAAACTAATCGAAAACTTCCAAGACGTCATCGACGACTTCAACCTCCTGCCCCTAGACCAAACAACAGCCACTGAAAACGCCGCTACAGACAAAGCTAAGCCGCCAGCGCCCGAAATACGCTTGCAAGGACTAGAACTCAAAATCTGGCGTTTAGTGCAAAACGGCGAAGCCTATATCGACGATATCATCGCCATGGCCGACGAGGAAACCTCCAGCGTCCTGGCAGCCATCCTCACCCTCGAATTGAAACGGCTCGTTAAACAACTTCCCGGAAAAAGAATAGCCCCCCTCTGATTTTTGGTGTATATTACTTGCTTTCGTTTCCCTACTGACCGACCACAAATCGACCGACAATTCCGAAACGGCCCCAGCCAACGCCAGGGCCGTTCTTCAACAAAAGGTTATAAAGCATTATGGGCAAAAAACTCGTCGTGGTGGAATCACCCACCAAAGCCAGAACCATTGGGCGCTTCCTGGGTCCCAACGTCCAGGTACAGGCCTCTATGGGACATATACGCGATCTCCCTCAAAAAAGCCTCGGCGTTGACGTCAACAACGACTTCGCCCCGACTTATGAATTGACCACCAGCGGCCGCAAAATCGTCCGCACCCTGCGCCAAGCTGCTGCCGGCGCTGATGACATTTACCTGGCTACTGACCATGACCGCGAAGGCGAAGCCATTGCCTGGCACCTGCAAGAACTCCTTCAGGATGCCGGCAATGCCAATTTCCACCGCATCACCTTCCATGAAATCACCCGGAACGCCATCCAGAAGGCGTTTGCCAACCCTGGCGTCATCGCCGAGGACCTGGTCGCCGCCCAGCAGGCACGGCGCGTCCTTGACCGCCTGGTCGGATACCAGGTGAGTCCCCTGCTCTGGCGGCATGTGAAAAAAGGCACCAGCGCCGGCCGCGTCCAGTCCGTGGCTCTCCGCATCGTCGTGGAACGCGAACGCGAAATCCTCGCCTTTGAGCCGCAGGAATACTGGAATCTTGACGCCTGGTTCGAAAACCGCGAGCAGAAAGCCAAATTGAAAACCAGGCTGGCCCGCATCAACGACCTCAAAGTCCTGGTGAGCAATGGCGATGACGCCGAGCGACTGGCAGACGCTTTACAATCACCTGAGGTGGCCCACCAGGTAGTCAAGGTGCAAAGCACTCCGCGCCGCAAAAACGCGCCGCCGCCCTTCATCACCAGCACGCTGCAACAGGCCGCCGGCAGCGCCCTCAGGATGGGCGCCGCCCAAACCATGCGCATCGCTCAGCAATTGTACGAGGGCATTGAGCTGGGCAGCGGCGGCCCGGTCGGCCTCATCACCTATATGCGTACCGACTCAGTCAACGTCGCCCGCGAAGCCCAGGCACAGGCCCTTGACTTCATCGCGAAGCACTACGGCAAGGAATACGCCCCAGCTAAACCGAATTTCTATCGCTCGCGCAAATCCGCGCAGGAAGCGCACGAAGCCATCCGGCCGACCGACGTCAACCACACCCCGGACAGCGTGGCGCCCTACCTCACCCCGCAGCAAGCCAAAATTTACCGCCTCATCTGGAACCGCTTTGTCGCCAGCCAGATGGTGCCAGCGCAGCAACTTGACCACGTCATTGAAATCGAAAGCACGGGCGGCCCGCTGGCCACTATGACGGCGGACAACCTAGTCCAGGACGACGCACCGGCCAGCAAAAAAGCCGCTGCCGCCGCCAAGGGCATTGCCTGTCTGTTCCACGCCACCGCCCGGGAAACCCTCTTCCCAGGCTACCTGATCGTTTACAACATCAAAGAAGTCGGCGAAGAAGAAGACCCTGACGACAATGCCCGCCCCCTCCCTGACCTGAAAGTCGGAATGCGTTGCGACCTGCTTGAACTGATCAAGGAGCAATGCTTCACCAAACCGCCCAACCGCTATTCCGAAGCCTCCCTGGTCAAGGCACTGGAGCAAAATGGCGTGGGGCGACCGTCGACCTACGCTTCGACCGTCAACACTATCCAGGAACGCGATTATGTGACCAAGGAAAAGGGCAGCCTCATCCCCACAGAGCTCGGCTTTGCCACCAACGACTTCCTCGTTCAGCACCTGCCGAATCTGTTTGACATCGGCTTTACGGCCCAAATGGAAGACGAACTCGACCAAGTTGAAGAAGGCGACCTCAACTGGGTCAGCATGATCGCTGAATTCTACAAGAAACTCCAAAGCGCCTTGAGCGCCCATACCAATACCAGCGCCAGCCAGGGCTGCACCCCCGAAAATCTGCAAGCCATCCTGGCCCTGTTCCCGGCTGACTTTCCCTTTGACCCACCCGTCAAACGGGGACGACGCACCTACGACGACGCTAAATTCATCACCAGCATCGCCGAGCAAGCCGAGGCGGAAAAAGCCCTCAGCGAACGGCAATGGGCCGCCATCCTCAACCTGGTGGCCAAATATGCCGCCAAATCACCTGCCATCATCGCGGCCATGGATAAAATCGGCTTAGGCGACACCGTCCGCCAGTACATTGAAGAACAGGAAAAAGCCAGCCAGGCGGAGCCGCCGCCACCACCGCCGCCAGAACAACTGAACCTGCTGGAAGCCATGACCAAAATCACCTGGAATGAACCGGTCAAACGCGGCAAACGAGTTTTTGACGATGGCAAATTCTTCCGTTCCCTCCACAAACAGGCCTTGGACGGCGTCGCTTTGAGTCCGGCCCAGGTCGCAGCCCTGCTTAAACTGGCCGCCAATTACGCCGCCACCATCCCTGACTACGAGAAATTGACCCAGGCCCTGGGCGGCGCTGAACCGACGGCAGACGAAGAGGCCCCAGCTCCGGCCACGACCATATCCGAAGCAGAGCGCCAGAAAATCGACGCCCTGGTCGGCATGGCCACAGAAATCAAAACCTGGAAAACACCTAAGACCACGGGCCGCCGGACTTTCAATGACAAAGAATTTGTCAGTTCCGTGACCACCCAATACAAGCAGAAGGGCAGCCTCAGCGAACGCCAAGTCGCTGCCCTGGCCAAAGTCATCGCCAAGTACCCGGAGCAAATCACGGATTACGCCAATCGCGCCAAAGCCGCAGGCATTGGCGAACCGCCGCCGCCCCCAAAACTGCTTGATGAAAAATGCCCGCAATGTGGCGCAGCGCTCATCGCGCGAACCTCCCGCGGAAAATCCTTCATCGGCTGTTCCGCTTTTCCGAAATGCCGCTATATTGCTAAATAGCCCGCCTCCTCCACACATCCACTAACCCCAGACAAGCCAGGCCAATCTACCTGCCCCGGAGCGCGACGACGTCTATCCCAGCCTAGAGCGGAGCGGCTGCCCAGTCAAACTCCCGGCAACCTGCCTGCACATCACCACCATGAGCTTCTGCGATGTCTCCATTGTCATGCTCGCCCACAACGGCGTTGACTTCACCCGCCATGCCCTGACCAGCATCCTCCAGGCAAAAACCCTGCCCTGGGAAATCTTCCTGGTCGACAATGCGTCCGAAGACGACACCCCGAACCTGATCCGAGACTTCAGACCACGACTGGAAAAAGCCGGCATCCGTGTACACACCTGGCGCAACTCCGAAAATCTCGGCTGCTCTCTCGCACGCAACCAGGCCTGGGAAAAAGCCACCAGCAAATACACGGTGTTCATGGACAATGACGCGGCCGTCTGCACCAGCGACTGGCTGGCGCGTCTAATCACCATCTTTGATCAACGCCCCAACCTGGGCATCCTCGGCCCGAAAATTATCTATCCCTACCGGCCCCATCCCATCCAGTGCGCTGGCGTCAGCATCAACCGCATGGGTCGCGTCGCCTTCCGAGGCCGCGGCGCTGACCGACATGACCCGCGCTACCAGCAATTCTGGCTGACCTGGTCACTGATCAGCGCCACCTGGCTGATGAAAACAGACCTGCGTGACAGCGTCGGCATGCTCGATGAACTGTTCCACCCAGTCCAGTACGAAGACCTCGACCTCTGCATCAGAGCGCGATTGGCCGGATTCGAGGTCGCCTATACGCCCGAAGTGGAAATGTACCACTTCGAAGGCATCACCACAGCGTCCTTCGGACAGGAAGAATACAAAGTCAACATCGCGCGCAATTCCCTCAAATTCCGAGAACGCTACCACCAACTCTTCAAGACCTTCACCGAAGAACTGCCAGCCGAAGAATACCGCTGGCTGAAGCGACAGGAACTCGGACTCCGACCGGAACTGGATCTGACCCAGACCGAATAAAGATAGCGGATAACGCCAACCGGCACGGAAATAATGCCCGCATCCGCTGGTGCGCCGTTGCGCTTTCGTCCCTATTTCGCCTATTTTCCGGGAGAATTCACTATGCACATGCGTCACCACGTCCACGCCCTTCTGGTCATCCTGGTCGCCGTCATGGCAGCGGCTGCAACTGGCGCTGAACTGGTCAAGCCGCTGTCCTATCATTTCGCCATGACGACTCTGCACGGTGACGACAGCGCCGCGGACCCGAACTTCACCAAATTGACTGACGGCAAGAAAGGCGGTCCGGGACGGGTCATCTGGCGCAAAAAAGAAAACCACGGCGTTCCCTTCACCATCGCCTTTGATTTTGAGCACGACACCAGCCTGAGCGCGGTCACGGTACACTATTTCCGTTGGAAACGCAGCTATGGCCTCAAGGACATCAAAGTCGTCGGCATCAATGCTGAAGGCGCCCGCCTCCCGCTCGGCGTCATCACCTTAAACCAGCCCTATCACCTTCCGGAAGGCGAACCACACTATATGTCCGCCGTTATCCCGTCGGACGATCCTCGGCCAGTCCGTCAGGTCGAAGTGACCATCACCGGCACGGGCGGCTATGTCGGCGTCAGCGAAATCGAATTCACCGGCGTTGTCAAGGCCGAGGCGCTGGAATCTGCCGTCGAACAAAAATACGACTTCCTGGTCGCTGCTGCCGGACCTGGCCTGCGCCTGAAACAAGGCGACGGCTATGCCGTTCTCGAAAACGACCACGTTATCTATGTAATTGACGCCGGCTGCGGCGGCACGGTCAACTACGCCTACGACAAACACGCACAAGTCAACTTGGTCAAAACCACTGCGCCTGGACAAGGCTACGGCGGCCTGTTCGTCGACCGATTCTGGCCTGGCAACTACGCCATCCGTGACATGTACCGCGACCTGCCGTATGCCCTGACCATCGTTGATGACGAACCGGATCGGAAAACGGTACGCGTCAGCAGCATCGGCAAAAGCGGCATTTTTCTTAACGTCACCTTAGAAAAGACCTACACGCTCACGGCAGGCTCTTCCACTCTCACGGTCGACTACAAAATCAGCAATGACCAAGCCAATGTCGTGCCGCTGAACTACGGCCTCTGGATGTTTTCCGGGGTTCTAACGCCATCGCCCTATCAGCGCATTTTCCCTGGCCGCGCTGCGGTGGAAAGCCACCCCGGGGTTAAGCAATTCACCAGCCGCGCCTTCAGCAGTGGCTGGTTCGGCATTCTCTGCGAGGACAATGGCCTCGCGCTCACCATCCCCTATGAACTATTCAAGGCATTCTACTGCTGGGCCTCTTCAGAAACAGCCGGCAGCATAGAATGTAAACTCGGCGTCTATCCCATCCCGGCTGGCGACGACCTGCGTTGCTCCTTTGCTGTCTGCCCCTTCACCGGCATCGGCAAGCCCGATCACCTCAATCAAATCATGGCCGGAAGCCTCGGACTGGAGCCGGAATACCAGAACCAACCAGAGGCAAACACCCTGCGGCTTCGGCTGTTTCGACCGGATGACTACGCGGTCACCGTCAAAGCCGCCCGCCTCAATGCTGATGGCAAGCCGGAAGCATGGCATGACCTGGCCTCGGCCACGGTTGACAAAAAGCAGACCGTCGCTGCCCTCACCTATCGCCTGCCGACCTTGACCGAAGGAACCTGGCTGGTGACCGCCGAAGCCAAGCGCTTTGACGCAGTCGTCTTCACCATGCAAGCCGCGACTATCTTCCAAAAAGCCTCTGCTATCTTCGAATTGCCCCAGGCTTGCGATATCCGGCCGGATGTCTCCGAACAAGGCCAGAAACTCAACCTGAACTTCAATTCCATGGATTACGAAACCCGCCACGTGACCTGGGCCCGGCCCTATGCACAAGGCAAACCAACCGTGCTTGCCGTATGTTATGACAAAAACGGCTGCCGAGAAATGGTCGAACTGGCCCAGCGCTTCGAACTGGACATCACTACTAATTTCATCGGCGGACTCTGGCGCATCAGCGGCCAGACGACTACCCTCAGCCCAAGCTCCTGTCTGGCAGAACTGCAAAAACAACTGAAAAAACGCTATGACGTGATCGTCGTGTCCGGCGATGTCTGGAACCTGCTTTCCAAGAATCTCCAAGACGCAATTTTAGCTCAGGTCGAAGCCGGCTGCGGTCTGGTGCTATGCGCACCGGAAGGGCACCCCAAGGCCTTGGCTGACCAATTCAGCCTTGCTGAGAAAGCCAAGCACATCCTGGCTGAATGGCAACCGGAAGACGGCAATGACATCGTGGCCGGAATCCCGTTCGCAGCCCTGCCCCAGACCCGCATCCTGAACTACACCACCACCGGCAAAGTCCTCGCCACTGCCGCAGGACACCCCCTGGTCGCGCAATTCACATACGGCAAGGGCGCTGTCTTCGCCGCCGCCTGGGCAGTGGACGGACGCAACCGCGAACAGACTACGCCGGAAACATACAAACGCCGCTACAGTCCGGTCTTTCTGCCGTCCATGTCCTTCCTCAATCCGGATTTAACCTACGACTACCACGAATACCACCTGTCCCTGCTCGGCAAAATGATTTACGCCGCAGCAGGACGCGCGCCGAAAATCCGAGTCGATAACCTCACTGCCTCTGCCGGAACCATCACTGCCGTCATCACCACCGCCGAGCCTCGCGAACTGACAGCCAACCTCACGCTCCGGGACAAATTCTCTACTGCATTCCACACCGAAACCCGCAGCCTCTCCCTCCAGGCCGGCGCCAATGCCATCACCCTTGACGTCCCCAAGCCTGTCCTGCCCGGCCTGGTTCTGGCCGACCTGATCCTGACGTCGCCAACCGGAACCGAATGGTGGGGCGCCGACGCCTTCCTTCACCAGACCACAGCCGCCATCACTGCTTTTGAAATCGAAGACAAAATCTGGCGCCAGTCAGAAATAGTCACCGGCGCAGTGACTGCAACCGGCGACGCCAGCCTCACTGTCTCCCTGTACGACGCCTGGGGAAATGAAATCGCCCGCTCCCACGACTCCAACTTCGCCCTGCCCTTGCGTGATTGCCAATCCCTGGTCTTCTATGCCGAAGCCGTCCTCCGACGCCAGGATACCATCGTTGACCGCGTACGCCTCCGTCGTGCCCGCTACGGAACCACTGACCCAGAACTCCTCCAAATCGTCTTCGGCTGGCCAGGCATCAGCAACAGCAATATGCCGGCCTTTCTTGTTGACGACTACATCAAAATCATGCGGCGCTTTGGCATCAACGGCAGTTCCGGCTCAGGTTCAGAATGGGAAATACCCTTCATGGTCAAGGCCCTTCGCAATCAGAACCTCGCCTTTGTCAGCACCAACTCCACTGCTGGCACCGGCGGCAAATTCCCCTATGACGCCAACCGCACCATCACTTCCAAATTCGACCTGATCCGCACGCCCTGCCTGAGCCAGCCCGGGCTGAAAGACAGCATCAGACAAAGGTCCGCTGGCTTTGCCGACTACCCAGCCACCCGCTACGGCGTCCATATGGTGGCTGGCCCAGATGAAGCTAACATGATCAGCAATAACGACTTATGCTTCTCCCCAGACTGCCAGCGCGAATTCAGAAACTGGCTGCGCCGGCAATACTCGTCCCTCGACGCTCTTAATCATTCCTGGAAAACCTCCTTCGCCTCCTGGGATGACGTCATTGCCATGACTTCCGACGAGGTGAAGAAGCACCCCTCCTACGCACCCTGGCTCGACCACCGCTCCTTCAACGACTGGAACCGCGCTGATGCCATCGGCTACGTGGTTCGCGGCATCCACGACGTTGACCCCAACCTGGCGTATTCCCTGTCCGGCACCCAGGAGACCAACCCCTGGAACGCCTGGGACTGGTACCAGCTCATGCCCCATCTCCAGGCCTTGTCCTCCTACACCGGCGAACAGACCATCCAGCAGCGATGCTTTGCTAACGGCAAACTCATGCAGGAACCCTGGATCGGCTACGACGGCGACTACCGACATCACAACCAATACCTTCTTGACAAACTGTTCAAAGGCGCGACCGGCTTCCGCATCTATTCCGGCCGCTTCTATATCAATCCCGACTTCACCCTCCCGCCCCTGGCTCTGGACCTGATTCGGGCCCTGGACCGCTACCGGAACGGCCCGGCCGAACTGATCATGCGGGCTGAACTGCTCACCTATCCGATTGCTTTCCTGTACTCGCCAGCCTCCATCAAACTCGACTGGATCATCGGCGCCAACGCACTGCGCCGCAGTGCCGTCACCGGCTTCGCCAACCTCATCTATGACGCCGCCCTCACCTACGACTATATCGCCTACGGGCACCTGGAAACCACCGACCGCCTCCGCGAGCGCTATCGCATCCTGATCCTGCCAGCCGCTGCTGCCATGTCGCCAGCAGAAGTGGCGACAGTACGACAATTCGCGGCCGATGGCGGCATCGTCATCGCCGACCTGCTGACCGCGACCTATGACCAGCACGGCTGCCCCTACGATAAATCGCCGGCCTGCGATTTATTCGGCCTCCAAAACACCGGCGTCCTGAACATGCAGCCAGCGACCATCACCGGCTTGAACGCCGAAGCCGAAGGATTGACCCTCAAAAATCTCTCCATGACCGTCCCTGCCTGGGAAAGCGGCCTCATCGCCAAAACCGCCAAGCCGCTCGCTGAAATCACGGCTGACGGCCAGAAACACCACGTCGCCTTTGTCAATCCTATCGGCAAAGGCTGCGCGGTCTATTTCGGGGCGGCCATCATGACCACCATTGGCGACTGGCAGGAAATGCGCTACACCAGCGCCAATGCTCCACAACTCAAAATCATCAGCCAGCTTCTGGATGTCCTCTTCCAACGCGCAGGCATCACGCCAATCGCCACCGCTGACCTGAAGGCGACCTCAATCCAAGTCCGTCAGAACGGCCCTCTCCGCATCCTCGGATTGGTTCGCGACTACAAGCAGGCCGCCAACCTCGATCCCGGCGTCACTCCGCGCGCCGTCAACCTGGACCGCAAATACCATGTCTACGACCTCTTGGAAGGCGGCTATCTCGGCTTCCACAAAACCTTTACGCACCCATTTGCTGCCGACTCGCAAAACGCCTTTGCGCTGTTGCCCAGCCAGCCGCAAAAACTAGTCGCCGCTGTCACCCCGGGAGCGAACCGCGCCTATACCATCCACCTGGCTCTTGACACTGCCGGCCCCCAGAGCGCCGAACACGCCATTCGTCTGCGTCTGACCGACCCGAGCGGCGCCGAGAACCCCATTTGCCCCGGCCTGCGTTTCGCCCGTCACGGCCAGGACGGCTTCACCCTGACTATGCCGCTCAATGCCACCCCAGGCCAATGGACGCTCAGCGCCGAAGACGTCATCACCCGCCTACAGACAACCTGCCGCTTCAACGTCCCGAAATAAAAGTGACATTATGCGCTACACTGCCGTATGGTACGTACGTAGTTCAGCTTCAGCTTGCCGTATCTACCTCGCTTGCAGGAGCATGTAGTTCAAACTTTAGTTTGCCGTATGTCCCGCAGGCTTTAGCCTGCCATACATCTCTCGCTTGCAGGAGCATGTAGTTCAAACTTCAGCTTGCCGTACGTAGCTCAAGCTAATACTTGCGAATTTATCTACTTGATTTGCAGTATTCCGTCCCCCTGTTCCTTGTCTCCCCACATAGCCAATGGCGGCGACCAGATATAATGCTGCGCGCCGCGGCTACGGCTGACCTGCATATTCAGCGTTTTCGGAACGTTGGGCTGCAACTTCAATTCCTGCAAAGGGATGCATACGGTCGCCTGCCAGCCGCTGTCAGTGCTTGACAACTGCCAAGGCTGTTTTTGCGTATCCGCTGCGCCTGCCGGCTCCAATTCGTAGGTTTTATCTGCAATGCTTAAGGTTAATTTTTCCTCTGCCAGCGGCGCTCCCTCAGCTTCAAAGCGCAATAGCAAGGCGTCACTGCACTTAGCTACGCGGAATGTACAGGCAAGGTCAGCCGGATAGCCCATGATTAGATGCGGCTGCGACGAGTTTGCCTTGCCTCGCAACAGGGCAGCAGCTGGCAGCTTGAGCCAGTCTATTTTGACCGCTTCCTGGCTGTTGAAAGCAAAGCCGGCAGCCTCATATTGGGGCACTTTGCCCAAGTGCTGATGCGCCTGGGCGGCATCTACGA
The DNA here is from genome assembly GCA_012799905.1 of Lentisphaerota bacterium. Taxonomy (GTDB): domain Bacteria; phylum Verrucomicrobiota; class Lentisphaeria; order Oligosphaerales; family Oligosphaeraceae; genus JAAZKI01. The sequence goes on from JAAZKI010000544.1 coordinate 23,573, forward strand.
AAAAGCCTCTGTAGCCACTGGCTGCACTCGTCCTGCCACCGCGAAAGCATTGGTAGGACTTGCGCACCCAATCCAGCCGGCGCGCATAGATGCTTTTTGCTGCTTGCGCTTTCCCATCCTGGCCGGCAAGCTCAACCCTGACCCGGAAATCAATATCCGGCTCGCCCTGGTGCCAAAAATGCATACTCACGGGTTTCGTATTGCTTAGCGCTGCGCCCTGCCTTTCAAGCTTGCAAATAGAGCTGCCGTTATCCGATTTGATGAGGGTTGCCTCACCGTCACCTTCGATGACTAATTTTTGTTCCGGCAGCAAAACTCCTTGCCAGCTAAGCTCGCCGCCTTCCCACGCTATGCGGGGATTCGTTATTGGCTCCGCAGCGGCGATGAGGCTGATGCGCAAAGGAAATTTATTTTCCGCTTCATTAAAGAAATATATGGCATTGGCGTTTTTGATGACAGTATCTATGCGCCGCTCCAAGCCGGCTTCCCGGCAAGCCTGATCAAGCATAGCGCCCAGTGTCAGCATCACTTCGGGCGTAAAGCTCTGGCCATAATACTGCTGCGGATGCACGTAGTACTGATCCCAGATGAGATGAGGGTTCTGCCACTGCATCTCATAGCGTTGCATCAGCAGCTTATGAAAACGCGCCATGCTGTCACCGCCAGGCCCGAAAAAGCTCACACAAACATCGTCGATCTCCTGGTCTACATCAAGCTCAGGATTCCACAGCAGGCGCATCCAAAGATGGCGCATGAGAAAATTCTGCTCAATAGGCCCATAATGCTCAATAAAGACTCCGGCTACCATAGGCTTGATTTCACGCAGCCATTTTTGCATGCTTTTGGCATAGTTAAGCGGCGCAGTCAGAAACCAATCCGGCCAGCAGCCGTATTCCCACAGGCTGAGGCGATTGCGATCATGGCCCAACTTGTTGTACCATTTTTCCACCTGTTGCAGGTTCTTCTGGAAGACGTACGGCTCCTTGCATTGAGCGGAAGAGCGCATCAGGCAAAGAGAGATGTCAATATTGTCAGGCAGCTCAAATTCCGGTGGTTGATAATGTCTGTTATAGGACAAGGCGGCAATACGCATATTAGGCCAGCGCTTTTTCACTTCGGCGCCGAGCCGCCGCAGATAATCAAACCAAATGGCGGAAAAATCGCCCCAGGCGCCGCAATTGGGGTTCCACAGCGCTTCCGACCTGGCATTATATCTGAATGAAGGTGCTGACATATCCGGCGGCTCCTCAATGATATAAGTGTCGGAAGGGGTGCGCCCGGCGAAAAACTCAGCTTTTTCGCGACGCTCGAACCAGGCTTCCAGATGCTCCAGCCGTTTTTCCAAAACCAGTGGTTCAGTATAGTCCAAGAAACTCAAATCAACTTGAGCGTTCCTGGCTGCATCCTCATCACTTTGCGCTTTGTTACCTGCTTTTGGAATAAACATCTGCGGGTATTTCTCAGCATATTCTCTTGCCCAAGCCGCCATGCCGTAGCTGTGGTTGCAGCTGAAGTTGATGGAAGAGCAAGCCCTTAAGCCAATTAATGGACTGGGCACGGTGCTGATAAGGCGATGCTGGAATGCCGGCGCTTCCTCAAGCAGCAATCCCTGCGGCACTGACAAGCAGGCAGCCTTGGGTATCACGGTGCCCAAGGTAAACATGACCTCGTCATTGACAGCAGAAATAAGGAAGCGATAGCCCATGACTTCCTCGGCGAATATCTCCACGGCATGCATAATACCGCGGTCAACTGCGGCAGGCCGGTTGTTAGTGCCCGCCGGAGCAATTTCGCCTAATATGTACAGTTCGCCCGCAAGCTCGGCAATCTTGACCCCTTCGGCGCGGTTCGGCGCGGTGATGACATCCCGCAGATGCTCGCCATAACCGACGTAGATGCATTTCTTATTTGCAGGCTTTTCCGAGGCCTTAACAATAGCGCAGTCCTGCCCGTATGCCCGCTTGATCAGCATCTGCAAGCGTTCGGCGGCAACTCGCTGATTCAATTCATCGCTCAGCGGCCTGACCAGGTAGTCGGTGGAGTAGCGGCGTGGAATGGGCAGCGGTTGCTCCGGTATCACAATGACGCAATCACGCAACTGTATGCTCGTGCCATCTTCAGGCTGACTGGGCGCCGCCTCAACGCCCACTGTCACAGCGGCAGCGTTGCCCGCGCCTGATAAGGACAGTGCTATGGACTTGAAAACCACATAGCTATTTCGTCCAATACTGTCGCCTCTTTCCAGAATCCGGGAAAAGCGCAGCCAGATTTCAGCGCCTGCCTGCCCTTCAAGTCGACGCGTTGCGCTGGCCTTTGCTTCGCCGGCGCCGTACCGTGCCTTTGCGACCGGGATAAACTCAATGCCATCAAGGGAATAAGCCAGCTGTACGGCTCTTTGCTTTCGATCAGCATAGTTGGCACACTCAGCTTCAATCTTAACTTCATTTAGATTTCCGGGCAGCTGTAGATGCACGGTAATGTCGCCATTATATCCGCATATATGCGGGTGTCTCGGGTGTGACTTCCACCCTCTCGGATTCAGTTTCAGTTCCTCTGCCCAAGCCGGCAGAGAACTGCCGGTAAAATTGCGTTGATATTGTATCTCCCACTTGTCGCCTGTCTGGGTTAAAAATTTATTAGGCAACGGAATGGCATTGATTAAAGTCATCGGAGAATCCCCTCCCTGGCAAATGAGGAACACGCAAAACAAAGATAAGACAAAAATTTTAATACGCATTGATAATTCTTCTTTCTAACCGGTTCAATGAGCGAAGTCACGTTGAATTATAGTACAAAATCGAAGCAATAACTCAACTCAACATCTTCGCGAGTTTATTTAAGCTTGAGGATTTCCTGGGCGAGGATTCGCCTTTGCTTTTCGATGACCTGCGGGTCTTTAGTCCAATTCTTGAAGTCAACGATGACCGGATGGATGATCTCCTCAAGCATCTCTTGTGCGTTGTTTTTCTCTGCCAACAGTTTTCTGTAGATGTTGAAATACTCGACGTCTTCGTTGCCGTCTCTGATGATTTCCAGTCTCATTGAAGTCACCGGCCCATCAATCCCGACTTGCTTTCCAGGATAGACCAGGAATCCGTCGCCATTGGCATGGGGAAAGAGTTCAGCTTCATCCCAGACTTCGACTTCCTTCTGGTATTTTCCATTCCGGTATTTAGTGCAGACGTTGACGCACCAATAGAGCACGCCCTCGACTTGGTGCTTGGCCTGTAACCATGAGAGAACTCGGTGCGAGGCGCCGTAATCGTCGATGAGATAAGTTGGATAAGGCGCACGCGGCCAGCAACATGTGTACCACCAGAGTCGCTCTCCAAGTTCTCGGCGCTTGTCACAGTCTTCCCATTTGATGGAACTGAGAATCGGGCACCAAATGTCAATGTGTCCGAAAAGTTTTTCAGTTGGTTTGACGGTCATCAGGTACGGGATGTCGCTAACGGCTTCATGCACTTGCTTTGATTGCTCGATGATTGCGGGATAGCGTTCTGGCGGCGGCTCGTCGTCGATGTAGAGATACGCCTTGTGATACCACCCATTTTTCTTGATGTGGTCAACAGTTTTCTTGAGATTTTCCTTTTCGACTTTTCTCCACGGCGCCGGAATTGAAAACGACCTGACCAATGGGTTGTCAAGATACTTGTGGGCTTCCGGGGAGTATATGCTGACAGGCACTGCTCCGGCGCCCAAGCGTCGTTCCGTGATGAACCAATAGTATTGATCCCTGAGCTTTTGAAATTCCTCAGAATCCCTTTCAACCTGATGCGCCTGCGCTATGAAGTTCGGCCAGACGGCGAAAGCAGACATAAAGCTCGGCGTAATCGGGAGTTGGAAATCATAAACCTGAATGCTGAGGGGGAATATTTTTTTGTAGTTGCCTTCGGCGGTGACTTCCACGGAAGCCTGGTAGTTTCCCGGCGGGCAATCCGGCGCTGTTTGGATTTGAATCCAGAACGATTGGTTAGCGTCAGCGGGTACGTCAACAGGTTCTTTGTACGGCGGGAGCGCGTCTGCAAAAAGTCCAGCCGGGCGTTTCAATGCCGGGTCGCAGGTTGTGTCTCTGACGGTTGTGTACTTGGCGATAAGAATCTTTGCATTGATATGCTTGGCGTCAGCTTGCTTTCCGCTGTCATCGAGAATCTCAGTTGCCTTGATGGCGAGGTTTAGGATGGGTGCGCCTTTAGCGAAAACGACGATTTGCTGGGCTTCGGTTTCGTTTTTTGCAAGTGCAATGTCCAGGTTGTCAGAGCCGATGCTTGGCGGGATTGACTGGTAGCGCCTATGCTTGTTGAGCACGGAATCCGCAAAGGCGACGATAGTGGGATTCATGCCTGGATTGAGGTTGATAGTCGCCTTGGGCGGGTTGGGCGATACGTCATGGAAGATATTGCATGATGAGACGATGTAGGAAACTTGCCCCCAGTCGGCAGGAATCGTCTCATCAAGAAATGTGGTGTCAGCGGTTTTGCCGATGGGTTCCAAGCCAATGACAACGTCAGGATACCGTGATCTGAAGACGTAGTAGGTGACATCCTTGGTTTTGCTGGGTTGCCACTGGAGTTTGCAGGCTTGGCCTTCTTTTGTTATGACGAGGTTTTCGGGTGGCATGGGCGACGGCTTCGCCTTTCCGAAGACGACCTGGTCAATCCATCCGTCTCCCTGGCATTCTTTGCCATAGAGTTCGAAGCGAACCACGTACTCAACAGTTTCATTGGTAGTCGTGAACTTGACGCATACAGGCGTCCAGTCGGCAGAATTGGACCTTTTCCCGGGGGCGCAGCGAATCCACTTTTTGTTTTCACCGTATTCATATCCAAAGAGCACTCCTTCACCGCGAACCATCGCGCTAAGCATGTATTCTGTGTTTGGTTCGACCTTGTGATTTTGTGCAAGTGCGGCGACATGGCTGGCGCCGTCAATGACCTTGTGGATGTATCCGCAGTGATTGCCGTCGTAGGGGTTGTCGGTAGTGATTCCTGCCTGTGAGGCGCCGGTGCAATGGTTGTACCAGCCTACAGGGCTCCCATCCGGAGCGGCACCTTCCTCGAAAGATGGGTTTTTAATCCAGTTGTCTTGGGCGCAGGCGACAAGTGCCGCAAATGCAATTGCAGCAATGCATCGGAATAGTTTTTTAGTGTTCATGGTTGTCCAAATTGGTTAATCTGGTTAATCAGCGAAATCCATCGTATTTGACGAAGTTCTTTTTCCAGTGTGCTTTTGCAGTAGTTGCATGTCGGCGTTTTTTTGAACCGGCTTTCAGGGAAGAATGACTCAAAGTCACGGCAGCGCCAACTTGAAGGGCACGGCCGGGAAACCTGCTTTGTTGTACAAATTGCAGGTCGGATTGTCCTCCCATCCGTAGGCCAACGTCTTCGGCGCAACGACCTTGCTGGCATCAACAATGACCTTGTCGTCCACAATCACTGCATCTGCCCATTGCCACTGGTCGTCGCCGCCCTGCACGGCAAAGCCCTCCAACGTCCCGCCGGGAGCATTGCGTTTCAGGTCTGCGAAGCGATTGTGCGCCAGAGCCACCGGATATTGCGCCGGCAATTCACGGGCCACCAGGCCGCCTTCGAGATTCTCAAAGCTCACAGCGATCTTGCCGTCAGCAAGCACCGCGCCCGTGGCTTGCGGCCCACGGCACGGCCGTGTCTTGCCATAGACGTCATTGAGCGCCATCGCCGCCAGGCGCTTGCCAGGCGTCTCCTTGTCCAGCGGATGAATATCGCCGGATTCGCCGACATCGATCAGCACGGCCTGCCCCGTATGAGGAATGCGTTGCGCGGCAGTCTGGACGCCGCGCAAATCAGCCCAGGAGCAGGACGGCGACGGCTTATCGACTTTTGCCATGAAATTAGCCAGCTGACACCAGTAAAACGGCAATTCGCTGTGTTTGAAATGCTCGCGCCACTGCGAGACCAATTGCTCAGTATGCTCAAGATACCAGCGCGCCTTCCTGACATTGCTCTCGCCCTGATACCAAATTACGCCAGCCAGCGTGTACGGCTTCAATGGCGCTATCATGCCGTTATAGAGGAAAGTCGGCGTCTTGTTCGCCACCGGCCGCGTCGCAATCCTCGGATAGCTCTTGTCTGCCTCGGCATTGGGCGCAAAGCTGTACTCCATGCAATGTTCCCAACTGGGCGTGACTATACCCGTCGCTGTGCGCAATTCAATGTTCAGCCGGAAGTCGCCAGCCGGCCGGAAATAGCGATAGGCGATGATATTTTTGCCGGGCTGGAGGTACTTTTTGTCAATCCTCGCCCAAGTGCTGGCGTTGGTCGCAATCGTCGCCAGGCTGTGCTCTCTGACCAGCTGGCCATTGCAGTACAATTTGCCCGGAACGCCGCTGTAACGAAAGTTGAAAGAACCATTGCCTGCGACATCCTTCTCGTTCAGCTCCAGGACTGCCCGCAGCCAGCCCGCGCCATTGCCAGGCAGTTTGTTCAGGTTGACTGCCTTCCAGGCGTCATCTGCCGGCATGCCGGTTGACTCGCGATCCGCCAGGTCGTACTGCTTCTCCCAGGCGGCGACGTCCTGCTGGAACTTCTCCAGACGCACGGGATACTGCTCCAAATCATCAAGGATTTTCTCCCAATCGGCGCGCGCATCAGCTGACAACACGGCCGCTGTTTCCGGCTGCAACCACGATTCAATGCTTGAGCCGCCCCAGGACGCATTGATGTAGCCCACCGGCTCATTCAATTCGCGCTGCAATTCCCGGGCGAAATAATAACCCACGGCGGTGCGTGAACGATTTGCCGGAATGGTATGCTGCCAGCCGCTGCCCTTGAGCACCGTGGCCGGCTCAGCCGCGCCAACGCAGCTGACATTGAAGGTGCGCAGAAGCTCATTGCTCACCTGCGCAATTTCGTCCCGGCCGCCCAACGCTGAGATTAAGCCAAACTGCATGTTCGACTGGCCGCTGCAAAGCCACACCTGTCCAACCAGGATGTCTTGCAGGACAATCTCGTTCGTCGCGCCCTTGACCGTCATGCTGTGCGGGCCAGGGCCGACGTTGTCGAGGTTGATTCGCAGCAGCCAGCGACCCTCTGCGTCAGCCACAGCATTGGCTGTGGCGGTGGCTACGCGCACGGTCACGGCTTCGCCAGCGTCAGCCGTGCCAAACACCGCCGTCGCCGGGCCGCGCTGCAACACCGCGCGGTCAGTAAAAATTTCCCCCAGCTTCACATCAGCGTGCAAAACACCGCTGACAACCAAAGCTGCGATGACCAACAGGGCAGATAATTTCCTCATGATTGACTCCTTGGGCTATGGGTTTTCCTTATCTCATAACAAATTGCAAGATAAAATCTTAAGCTTTGGGCGCATCGCCGCAATCCGGCACTGCCAGCACTTCACCATCGCGTAGCACCGACTGATGAGCGATCAAGCCTGGAATAGTCCAGCGCGCGGCCTCCCACGCATTGACTGGCGGCAGCGTTCCAAAAGCAGCGGCTGTGCAAAAATCGTCAACCAGCAGCTGATGCGACGCCATGTGGCCGTTGGGCATATCCGGCGCTTTGAAGCTTGCTGGCAGGCGATCCGCCTCGGCCTGTTGAATAGGCGCAAAGCTGTTCCACTGCCACTGGTGATTGGCGACTTTCTGCTTGAATTCAGGGTCGTGGCGATTCTCCGTCATCGCTGCAGGGTTGACCCGCTCACTGACATCAGTCAGCGTCACGCCCTTGGGCGTCTTGACAGTTAACAAGTGCTGCGCATTATTGAACTGGTAGCCGCCCTCAGTGCCATAGCAGGACGACACGTAAGAACTCGGCGCTTTATAGCCAATTCGCCGACATTCATTGATGCGCGCCGTGCCGCCATTAGCTAACTTCATCATGGAAAAGGAATTGGAGAAGACATTGTCCCACTGGTTGACGCCCTTCTTGAAGAACTGGTCGTCTTCCCTGTCCTCATAGCCAAAAGCGACGACCTTCAGCGCGTAGGAATCCACTGCCGACAACAGCATCGCAGTGGAATGCGTCGGATAGTAAAATGGCGGTATGCCGGCGCTGCTCAAATCACTGCGGAATTTTTGCGAAAAATGGCTGATGTCATGGTGATACTGGGCTTCGCCATAGACGAATTTGCCGAAGATGCCGGCACGGTAGGTTTCGCGGCAAAACATGGCGCTGGGGTAATAGTAGCAAGTCTCGCCCATCATGTAGGTCAGACCGCTCTTCCTGACCAACTCCACGATCTGCTGGCACTGCTCGACTTCGCTGGCCATCGGCACTGCCGAATACACGTGCTTGCCAGCCGCCAAGGCCGCCAGTACCTGCGGGCCATGCAGATGACGCTGCGTGAAAATCGCAATGGCGTTGATGTCACGACGCTTCAATGCTTCTTCAAAGGAAGCGATCACCTCCACGCCGAATCTCTGTGCAGCAGTGTCTGCCAGCTCCTGAATCAAATCGCAGACATAGACTTTGTTCACCAGTGGATGCGCCTTGAACAACGGCACAAAGCCTGAGCAGAAAGAGCCGCAACCAATTACCGCAATCGTCAAACTCGTGCTCATCGTCACCGCGTCCTTTCGTTAAATCAAATCGCCACAACAGACAAAGCCGGGCAAAACACAAGCTGAATATACACGTCCTATGCGCCGGTGTCAGCCTCGCAAGGACAAAAACTCCAGCATTAGTAATCGGTCACTCATTAATACTCGAGGTTCTGGCGCACAGCGGAGTCAGGAAAGGGACGAGAGTGAGTTTGGACTACACTGGCCGCCATGTCCCTAGGGTGGACTCTACGTCCACAACCTATTTTTTAACCACAGATGGACACAGATGAACACTGATTTTTTGTAGGGTTGTTTTTTGTAACCACTGAACACACTGAATACACGGAAATTTTTGTTAATGTGCAAAGTTTTGCAATGAGCGCTTGTACTATA
>JAAZKI010000530.1 GCA_012799905.1 Lentisphaerota bacterium
CTGGCGGCCCAAAGGGCCAGCAACATAAAAGCCCAGGGTGAGCGAAGCGAAGCCCTGGGTGAGGCGTATAATAATTTTGAGCCCCGCCAGGGGTGACACATAAACGCCGTTTTGAGAAAAATCCTTTTCGGATGGTGTTTATTTAGCAGCGGCTTGGGCGACCAGTTCAGCGACGGTACGGCGCAGGATATTGCCTGTTTCCAGGCTGGTCCTGGAGCTGGTCACCTGGGTTTCGTAGCCGCCGCGGCCAAAGTTGTAGCGATTGGGGATGTAGCCTGCTTCGCCGGCGCAGTGGGCTGAGATAATGCACGGGCGGCGCTGCAGGATGTCCTCGCGGATATAGATAGCGTGTTCGACGAATGGTTCGCCGCAGAGGCCGATGATGTGGAAATCGCCCAGGCGGATGACATGGCATTCCATCGAGTAGGTTCTCGGGTTTTCGACGATGTTGAGCAGGCGTTGGGCGAATAGCTTGAGGGCGATGGGCGCCTTGTTGGCCAAGTCTTCCGAGGTCAGGTTTTTGCTGCCGAAACTGAGGTCAGCGTATTTGGCCACGGTTTGCCGCGCTTCCTGGATTTCTTCTTCCGGGACTTCCAGGGTGCCGACCTTGATGGTCTTGAACGCGATGGCGAGGTCCCCGGCTGGGAGGTCTTTCAATTTGGGAACAGCGGCGAGGGCGGCGGCGGCATAGCCTTTGCCGATGGCGGTGCAGCGTTCGTAGCTGCTTTGTTCAGGACCGCCGTTGGGGTCGAAATGGTTGATGTTGCCGGCAGCGGAAGTCATGCCCCAGGCGCAGACGCCGGGAAGAGCCTTTTCTATTTCAGCGCGGAGGGGGCCTTGCCAGTCAGAGGAGACGAGGAAGCCGCCGATGGTGTCAAGGTGATTGCTGATATTGGCGATGAGCAGGCGCAGAGTGCCATCAGGGTTTTTGACGCCGAAGAGGCCGATGCGTGGGTCGATCGGGCCTTCTGGCTTGTCGATATCGGGGTCACGGCGTTTGGGGTTGGTGACCACCTTGCCGTTTTTCATCCAGTAGCGGCGGTTGAAGGCAAAGCGGGATTCTTCGGTTTCGGCATAGCAGGGGGTGCCTGGCTTCAGGTCAGCGACTGCGTCGTGGATGGCGGCGACGGCCTGGTCAAAGACGAATTGTTCGTAGGCCGGGTCGTTGCCTTCGGTAGGCGGATTGATGCCGGGCGCGGTATGGGTGTGGGTGCCGGCGAACAGGATGCTGGCGGGATCAAGGCCGGGAATGTCTTGGCAGCGCGGGCGGATGTTCTCGACGCGAGGCGCACGGATAAGGTCAAATTGGCAGACCACAGCGATTTTTTTGCCGTCACTGATAGCTAGGGCGCGGACAAAGAGGTCGTCAAGTTTGCCGGTTTGCCAGCGTGGATTGAAGTATCCTGCGAGGGAGACTTTAGTTTCCGGGGAGGGGGTGATGCATTTTTTGGCGATACCGAAGAGAGTTGCAGTCATGGCAGAGGCCTTTTGGGGATGGAGTTGTCTAGGTTCGGGAGGTTGCGGTTACAGAGTGGTGCGGCCGTTTTGGTCAGAGGCCATCGAAGTTTTTGATCCATTCGCGAGCCTTGGCTTGGTAATCGCTGGCCTTGGCGCTGTCAGTCATTTCTTTCAGGAAGCGTTGGAAGAGGGCGAAGAGGACGTTTTGGAGGATAATGAGGTTATTCATGCGGTCTTCGAAGAGGCTCGCCTTGTCAAGCGCTTCTGATTCTGGCAGTTTGAGGCTGCGGAAGATGAATTCGTTGGCATCGAAGGTGAAGGACCATTCCTCGTCGCCGCGGGCGAGCATCAGTTTGGCGCGTTTGAGTTTTTTGCCGACGGTCAGGGATGCCTTGGCTTCGGCGCTGAGGGTCGGGGCGCCTTTGCGGATAGCGCTTTCAAAGGCGCCTGGCCCTTCGGCGACGAATACCAGGGGCCCGTCAACGAGGAGGCCAAAGTCACCGAGTTTGGTGGGCGGCAGATTGCCGCCGCGTTCTTCCTGGAAGAACCATAGCCAGGTCAGGAAGTTTTCGCCGAGTGTGCCAGCGCCTTCCTGATGGATGCGTTTTGGGTCTGGAGAGATGTTCAGGGCCGGAACTGCGGCCGGGTCGAGTTCGAAGAGCTCCTCTGCGATGTTTTCAGGGGTGAGGGGTATCGGTTCGAAGCCGATGGCTTTGCTGAAGTGGGCCAGGAAGATTTCCAGCTGCCTGGGCGAGGTCGCGGTAGTATAGAGCATGTTCTCAAGGGTGTCGATGGCAAAATAAATGCCTGACAGCTGGGGCGGCATTTGCGGCAGGAGGCGTTGCTGGACTTCGGCTTTGATGGAACGGCGAGTGCGGCTGCCGAGTTTTTCGCTGCCGGATTCCGCCATGCGGGCCAGTTCGATCATGCGACATTCGGCGGTCAAAAGCGAGGCCGGGATTTTGCGTTCGGCCTGGCGCAAACAGAGATGATAGAAAGCGCCGATTTTGATGGTTGTCTCATCAATCACGTCATCAAGGAGATGGCGCGGCGAGACCCAGCCCCAGTTTGGTTCATCGGTGACATTGGCAAGCGGCTGAGCAGCAAACTCAGCAAAGCGCTCAATGGTGTTTTCCGGCATGGGCTCAGGCAGGCGGCAAATGCGGAAAGTGATGGTGCCCTGATCAAATGGCATAATGGGAAATCCTCGCGGGCTGGAAAGGGGGAATAGAAAAAATACGATAAACTATAAGTGTAATGCCAAAGCGCGGAATTTCCATGCGAGGGGAGATTTTTCTGCGCCTAAGGTGTAATGGGTCAGCCAATGCTATAAGTTCGCACCTCTCGCGCGCGCGACCATTGGATGGGGGCCCCCTTAGGGTGGGGGGGCTTGATTTCTGGAACCGCAGGAAAAATAGGCCGCAAAACGCCCTTTTTCAAACGGCTTTTTGCAGAATCATAGCTATTTTGTGCTTGAACAGGATTCTGCACTGCACGCTGGCATCATGCTTTCCATCTCTAGGCATGGCGCCCGGATGAGACGGATGACTTGTGGGAACCTAAGTGAGACAGGATGAGAGGGGTGGCGCCCTGCGGCTCAATGTTCAACGGCTGACCGATTACC
>JAAZKI010000277.1 GCA_012799905.1 Lentisphaerota bacterium
CCTTCAGGCGTCAGTACGGCATACGTCAACGTGGAGTCTGTACTACAAGCGCTCATTGCAAAACGTTACACATTAAACAAAATTTCCGTGTATTCCGCGTGTTCAGTGGTTACAAAAACAACCCTATAAAAAATCAGTGTTCATCTGTGTCCATCCGTGGTTAAAAATAGGTTGTGGACGGAGAGTCCACCCTAGGGACAGTGTGGACAGTGTGGACAGCGCCCGCCCCTCGCCCCTCGCCCCTCGCCCCTCGCCCCTAATTTGTTCTGTCACCTGGCGAGTTGCTTTAAGCCGGCAAGGCGTTACATTTATATATGGTTTCTCAAACATGGAGAGGGGCAGCATAACGCGGCGGGCAAGGCGAATAAGCGAAAGGCATGAAGATGGTGTTTGGAAAATTGCGTGAATATCGCGTCGTGCCGGTGGTCGCTGTGGACAGCGTCGACGACGGTCTTAGGCTTTGCGAGGCCCTGCTTGCGGGCGGCTTGCCAGTGGCGGAAATCACGTTTCGGACGGCTGCGGCCGAAGCCGTTATTCGAGCCGTCTCCCAGCAGTTTCCAGATATGATTTTAGGCGCCGGCACGGTGCTGACGTCAGACCAGGCGCTGAAGGCTGCTGATGCCGGCGCCAAATTCGCCGTAGCGCCCGGTTTTAACCCGGTTGTAGTCGCGGCGGCGCAGCGGGCTGGACTGCCGTTTGCCCCAGGCGTATGCACGCCTTCCGACATTGAAGCAGCTGTCGCCGCTGGCTGCACCATGCTTAAATTCTTCCCGGCCGAGGCGTCTGGCGGCGTCCCCATGCTGAAGGCGCTGATCGGCCCGTATGGACACCTGGGCCTGCAATTCTGCCCGACCGGCGGCGTGACGACGGAGAACCTGCGTGCGTACCTGGCGCTGCCTGCCGTGGCGTTCGTAGGAGGCACCTGGATTGCCAAAAAAGAATTCATCCAGGCCGGGAAATGGAGCAAGATCAGCGCCCTGGCAGCAGCGGCGCGCGCTGCCGCCAACAATGGATGACACAGTGCGAGACGCTGCCAGCGCGGCGGCGATGACGATTACTTCAGCAAAGAGAGGAAAGCGAGGCGACGATGAGTAGTGGACCCACCCTGCTGGTGCTGGCTGCTGGACTTGGCAGCCGCTATGGCGGCATCAAGCAAATGGACCCGGTTGGGCCAGATGGCGAATTTGTGCTTGATTATTCCCTTTATGACGCCTGGAAGGCCGGCTTTACCAAGGCCGTACTGGTGGTGCGAGATGGCATGCAGGAGGCGCTGAACGAGCATTTCCGCGGCCGCCTGCAAAAACGCCTCCAGCTGGAATATGCAGTACAGCGCCTGGACGACCTGCCAGCCGGCTTTTCCTGCCCGGCCAGCCGTGAAAAACCGTGGGGAACCGGCCATGCCATCTGGTCAGCCAGACAGCACATCAACACGCCCTTCGCAGCTATCAATGCCGATGACTTCTACGGTCGGGACGCCTATCTACGCCTGGGAGAATTCCTGCGTGGACTGCCCCCCGAAGGCCCTGAGACCTACGCCATGGTTGCCTATCGGCTCAGCAATACCCTCTCCGAACATGGCACCGTCTCCCGCGGAATCTGCGAAAAGACGGCGGAAGGCTTTTTGCAGAGCGTGGTCGAACGCACCAGTATCGAAGCCGCTGAACCAGGCGCGCGCTTCCGGGACACGGACGGCAGCTGGCAGCCTCTGCGAGGCGATGAATTAGCCTCCATGAACTTCTGGGGCTTTGATGCACGTCTGTTCGGCCGCCTTGAGAGCCTCTTCGTCGAATTCTTGC
>JAAZKI010000514.1 GCA_012799905.1 Lentisphaerota bacterium
ATCGCAGGTCTGCCGAATCGGCGCTGCGTTCAGCTTCCGCTCCTGTCCATCCTGGCGCCGGAACACGTCAAAAGCGATCTCGGCCGGGTCGTCTCGCAAAAGTCTCCAGCTGACATAGACGCCATCCGACACAACCTGGGCGACAACGCCGCGGCCCATCGGTTCGATCACCCTCGTTTTCGCAAATCCCTCAACTGGCGGCGGCGGAGCTGGCATTGGCGCCGGGCCGTCGATGCGAGTCAATGCCAAGTCGTCAATCAGCGCTTCGCAGGCGCCAGAGCCGACTACTCGCACATAAACTTCATCAATATCGTCGGGAATGCATACCTGCCTCCGGCATTGCCGCCAATCCTTACCCCAGACATTGCAGCGTCCGACAGCCCAATTCGCCACCTGGCCATTTTTCTTGCCGACGACGCTGACGGTCGGCTTAGTGCCCGCGACCGTCTTGCCCCATCCGGTCAGAAGATAGTATTCGCCGGGCTGCACGGCGGCGGAATACACATTGCTCAGCGCCCAGTCGCGCCCTTCCGGCGTTTTGATGCGCAACGCCCCGCGTCCGCTATGCGCTTCTGTCGTGATGACGCATTCGCCCTTCTGCTGCTCACGGTGCCACCAAGACCATCCCAGGGGAGTCTGACCTGGCTCACCGGCTTCGAAATCGGGATTCGACATATTGTTGCGGATATGCTCCAGGCGATTGACCAGAAAATAGTCGAGATAGGCGCTGCCGCGCTGGCTTGGTTCTTCAGCGGCATAGCGGTCGTCAAACCAACATTCAAAATGCCCGGCCGGCAAATCCACCATCCGGGCGATGGTGCCCTGCGTGAAGCGCCGCCAGGTCTTGCCGCCATCCAAGGACAGGGCGAGCGGCCGTTGAGAGCCGCCGAGGCTGATGGTGTAGACGCCGGCTTCCGGAATCGGCAGCCGGATCAGCAACGGCGGTGCTCCATCCTCCGGACGTTCGCGGTCAGCCTGCACTGCCGGCGCTCGCACCACGACCCGGCCCGACCAAATGTGCGCATTGACGTCCGTACTCCACACCGTCCATTTATCCGGCGCTGCTTTGTCCGGTATCAGCGCCTCGCGGTTGACAATGACATCCTCTGCTTCATAACGCATCTCCGCCGCTCCGGCTCGACAAGCCATGACCAAAATCGCCATCAGGCCCAACCACAAGATTTTTCCATGCCGCATTGCGTTTTCTCCTGTCTTAGTTTTTCTCAAGGCAAATCTATGTCAATATCCATAGCGTTAGTTGCTCGCTCGCGCTAAGTTATCGCCGTCGTGGGATGACTCTGCAGAACAATAGCGTGAAACTGACCTGTAATATTATCCCCCGTTCCAGTCCGTGCAACCGGCGCCAGGGACAAAATCAGCAAGCAGCGCAGGAAAGGGGCGAGGGGCTGAATGTTGAATGCTGAATGCTGAATGCTGAATGTTGAATGCTGAATGCTGAATGCTGAATGCTGAATGCTGAATGCTGAATGCTGAGGCGCATTTCATAATTCATAATTCATAATTCTTAATTCATAATTCGTAAGGGGCGAGGGGCGAGGGCAATACTCTTAACTTAACGCTTTGTAACCACACAGACGATTCAACTCCATAAAGCCGACCTTGGCGTCCTTGGCGCCTTGGCGGTTCAATAACGAGGAACCAACCGCCAAGGACGCCAGGCAATTGGAGGAAACAACA
>JAAZKI010000087.1 GCA_012799905.1 Lentisphaerota bacterium
CTCGCCCCTCGCCTCTAAATCTCGCCCCTCGCCCCTCGCCCCTGAATCTCGCCGCTCGCCCCTCGCCCCTCGCCCCTAATTAGAGGTCGCTGAGAGCCTTGTAGCCTCCTGCCGATTTTGCTTTTAGCACGCCTTTATTTATCGCCTTGCCAACCGCCTTGCATGCCATGATTCCCACGGCGACGGGGTCGGCGTTGGCTTCGCCGGTGGTCATTACGAAAATTGTATCGCCGTCGTTGAGCGTGTGGGCTGGAAGTATCGTTCGAGCGATGCCATTTTGAGCTATCTGAGCGACCTTTTTTGCTTGTGCTTTAGTAAGTGCAGCATTTGTTATAACGCAGCCTATGGTCGTGTTTGCAGGGAGATTGGCGTCTCCAGAAAAGGCGTTTACACTGCTTGAGGCCATGGCGACTATAGCCTCTTCCGTAGAAATCAGAGTCTTTCCATCCTTTGCTAAAAGTCCTGCCAAAGGCTTTGCATCATCATAGTCTCTTATATCTCCGAGTGCATTTACTGCAACAACAGCAAGCACTTTTATATCGCCGGTCTTTATGCCGTAAACGCCAAGTCCCGCCTTCATTGCGCGGGACGCTCCAAACAGTTTTCCCACCGTTGCGCCGCATCCTGCTCCGACATTTCCTTCTTCTAATGAGTCTTCACCAGCAAAAGCAGCTTTGCAAGCGGCATAGCCCATTGTCGCATCCGGGCGAATTTTTGCGTTCCCGCAAGTAAGGTCGAAGAGAGATGCTCCGCAGACTATGGGCACGACCCCAACCCCGACATCGAAGCCTATGCCCTTTTCTTCCAAAAAACGCATTACTCCGCCGGCTGCGTCAAGTCCGTAGGCGCTTCCTCCGGAGAGGACCACGGCATGGATTTTTTCGACCATGTTTACCGGTTCCAGCAGATCGGTTTCTCTCGTAGCAGGAGCGCCCCCTCTTACGTCTGCGCCGCAAATTGCGCCTTGCGGACACAGTATTACAGTGCAGCCCGTAAGAGCTGTTTTGTCCTGCGCATTTCCGATAAAGAATCCCTCGAAGTCCTTTAAATAGGCTTCTGCGATAGTGTTATTCATGTTGTTTTTCCTCTTTGTCTTTACTCGCCCCTCGCCCCTAAAAAAGCCTCTCGCCCCTAATTCTCGCTCCTTTTCCACAGTGCGGCGGTAATAACCAGCGCGACAAGTCCAATTGTCACGTAGACTGGCCAGCGCTGCGGGCGGTTCCAAGTCTGCTGCGCCGCAGTGCGGGCCGCGTTGTCGATCCGGCGATATTTCATAAAGGTCTTGCCCATCTGGTGCGGCTTGTAGTTTTTCAGCCAGCCATGGGTGAGGGTGAAGTCAGTCGGATGAAATCCCCAGCAGCAAGGGGCGTGCTCTTGCAGGATGCGGTTGGCCTGACGGATTAGTTCCAGGCGCTCCTCGCCATCAGCCATGGTTTCCATCTTTTTAAAGACGCGGTCAAAGTCCGGCGATTCGTAGTTCACATAGTTGGCGCCGCGGCCCTGGGTTTTGGCGGTGGCATTAGCACTGTAGAACAGGAACAGGAAGTTTTCCGGGTCGGGATAATCTGCCAGCCAGCCTTTGTTGAAGATGATCTGCCAGTTGCCGGTGTTGAGCTTATTGCGCCATCGGTTGAGGTCTGACGGTCGCTCCTGGATGTCGATGCCCAGTTGCTGGAAGCAGTTTTTCAACCATTGAAATTGTGCTTTGAAGGACGAGTCTCCGGCCTTGGCATGGTCGAGATAGAGGCGGAGCGGTGCGCCGTCGCTGCCGATGCCATTGGGGTAGCCGGCTTCGGCGAGCAGACGGCGGGCGTCTTCCAGGGGCCGTCGGGTTGGCCGCTGGCGGACTTCGTCCCAGCGGTCGATGAACGGGTTGACGCTGGCCTGGCCGGTCTCCGCGCCATAAATGCCGGGCGGGATGATGCCTTGAGCCGGGATGCCCCGGCCATTGCGGAAAATGTCGATGAATTCCTGGTAATCAAGGACAATGGAAATCGCCTGGCGCAGCTTTTGGCGTTCTGGCGCCAGGCCGCCGACGACTGGATCAAGCATATTGAAGCCAAAGTAGAAAATGGTCGGCGCCACGGCAGTAGTCAGGCGGATGCCGCGGGAGCGCATGTCGTCTGACAAGCCGAGGTCGCCATTTGGATTCATCGCCACCGCGGCGTCGAACATGTCATTGGGGATGCCGCTGTCATCGTAGTAGCCTTGCAGGAATTTGATCCAATTAGGGATGGACTCGCGTTCAAACTGGAAATAGAGCCGGTCGATGAAGGGCGTGGGCCGGCCTGCGTCAGCGAGCAGTCCGGCGGCTGCGTCCTCTGGATTGCCCTGGCTGGGATAGGGGTCAAAGCGGAAGTCAGGGTTGCGCTCAAGGATGATGCGGTCTTCTGGGCGGCAGACAGCCATCTGGTAAGCGCCGGTGCCAATCGGCCAGTTTTGGAAGGAAAGGCGGGCGTCGATGACAGCTGGCTCCTGATAGAAGACGAGCGCCTCCCAGGGAATCGGGGCGAAGAAATGCATGGCCAGCCAATAGACCAGCTGCGGATACTTGCGGGAGAGGATGATTTTGAAGGTCAGGTCATCAAGCACCTCAATGCCGGCCAGGGGCAGGGCGCGGTAGTCCGGGAGGACGGGATGACTGTCAACGTCGCGGCCGTTGCGGCGGGCCTCTTCCTCCAGGCGTTGGATGTCTTCCCGGATCAGCTGCGAGCATTCCGCCATGCCGCTGATGAATGACGCCAAGGTGGAATAGACGGGTGAGGCGAGGCGCGGGTCGCAGAGCCTGGTCACGGCGACTTTGAAGTCTTCGGCGCGGAGTTCGCGGGTGGCGATTTCCGGCAGCTGGTACGGGGAGGTGATGTCGCGCAGCTCAGCCGGGCGAACGTTGTGGTAGCGCGGCGAGCCGTCAGGACGCATCGCAAAGCAAGGATGGGCCTGGTAGCGGATGCCTGGCTTGAGGGTGATGACGTATTCAGCCTTGCCGACTTGCTCCGCCGCCGGATCGCCAGGCAGAGGACGGCCTTGGCGGTCAAAGTATGCCGGAACCGGAACAGCGTCCGCAAGCATGGGCGTCAATCGATAGGGCCGGGCGAGATAATCGTAGGCCAGCGGCATTTCCACGATGCAATCCAGGATTTGGCCTTCATGGACATAGTAGGAGACGGACGGGTCCAGGCTTTTGATGCTGCTCGCGTAGCTGGTGAAGAAAGTGTTTGAGTCTGCCAGCTCAGCCGGCCACGGGTCGTTGGTGAAAAGCGTGAGGCCAAGGCATAGGAGGATGGCCAGCGGTATGGGCAACAGAGCCGGCCAGCGATCACGTAGAATGGAGGGAGAAAACGCCATTACAGAAAAAAGAGGGAGAAAGAAGGCGGCTTAACACGGGGAAAGGGCTTAGACGGCCTTGGCAAAATCGCGTGGCCTCCCCTAATATATACGATGTTCCGGCGGCAGTGCCACATTCTTTGAAAAAAAGCCGAATAGTTGTTTTCATTCTTCGTTTTGGTGTTACAGTACAATTAACCGGAGACGGCGTGCAGTGACATTTCCCCTTAGTTGTGAAAAAAGGACAGGCAATGAAAATCCACATCATGA
>JAAZKI010000080.1 GCA_012799905.1 Lentisphaerota bacterium
GCATTTCATAATTCATAATTCATAATTCATAATTCTTAATTCGTAAAGGGCGAGGGGCGAGGGGCGAGGGGCGAGGGGCTGAATGCTGAATGCTGAATGCTGAATGCTGAATGCTGAATGCTGAATGCTGAATGCTGAATGTTGAATGCGGAGGCGCATGTCATAATTCATAATTCATAATTCATAATTCGTTAGGGGTGAGGGACTCGCGCCAGGACTATATACTGCCGCCGCCGTCCACTATGTCCACACGACCAAAGAGCCACAACATACCAGCCCGGGGCAAGCGGTTTTTCAGGCCGCTTGCCCCGGGCTTTTATATTGCGCCCCTGCGGGCTGCCCAAACTACACCATCCACAGCAAAAGCGCGAAACACACGCCGACGGGCTGTGGTAGCCGCTTGCATCCCCCCAAAAAATGGTAAAACGACTAAACTAAATTGATGACATGCTAAAAGCGTGGTATAATTAACATAAAATTAACCTATATTATATAAGGTTCATCGGTTAGCGCAGTCGTTTTTCATTGCAGCGGTGCTGTGCGGCGCAAAAGACAGTATGTGTACATCCGTCTCTTGGCGCCAAGTGATTCATTCTGCTGCATATATAGTCTTCAGTCAGTTACATCCCAAGAGCAACCAGCGGAGGAAAGCACAATGAGACACAAAGCAGTTCAATCGCGTGATTTTTTCACCCTTATCGAGCTTTTAGTCGTCATCGCCATCATTGCCATCTTGGCGGCGATGCTGCTGCCGGCCCTGAGCAAGGCGCGCAGCAAAGCGACGCGGATCAGCTGCGTCAACAACCAGAAGCAACTAGGCTTGGCGCACTTCATGTACACTGCGGACTGGGAGGACTTTACAGCGACATACGTCGATAACTTCCCTGCCAATACAGACATAAATCTCAGCTGGGTTGACAAATTCTGGGATTATACTGGGGAGGCAGCCAAAGTCTTTGAATGTCCGGGCATGGCTGGCGCTCTGCCGAATGGCACCTACGGAACCAACTACGGGCTCCGCAAGTACGCAGGTCATGTCGGAAGACGCTGCGACTATGGCGTGAACATCTCGCCTGGCACCACCCGCACCTGGAGCGGACACTATTACTTGTTCTCCAACCGCTTGGTAACGACCTTGCAGAATCCGTCCTCCACATCCATGCTCGCCGACGCCAGGTCGAATACGAACGCCGCCCATTATTACCGGCTAAAGAGCCTCGGCACACTGGAAGGCCTGGCGCCTGTGCACGAAAACGGCATAAACGTCCTGTTCTTTGACGGGCACACCGAGTATAGGACGATGAATGAAATCCGAAGCCTGTCTGGCCTCACCACCCATGAATTCTGGCGGGGGAACTGGTAAGCGTAAAAACACGGAAAGTCCCCGCACACGGCCATATGTACCGTATGTGGTTCAAACTTCAGCTTGCCGTATGTGGCCGTACCTAGACCCCATCCAAAAAGGATTTTCCTCAAAACGGCGTTTATGTGTCACCCCTAGCGGGGCTCAAAATTATTATACGCCTCACCCAGGGCTTCGCTACGCTCACCCTGGGCTTTTATGTTCTTGACCTTTCAGGCCTTCTGCCGCTTCGCGGCTGTGGACATGGTGGACGTGGTAGACATAGTGGACATAGTGAACGGCGCACGAGTATGCAGTCCCCCTCGCCCTAAAAGAGACAATAGACTCATGCGCAATATTTTAATAATCGCTTGCCTTACCATATTTTCATCGCTGCACGCTACGACCGTGCACCTGTTTGAGCACCAGCAAATACCCCTTGGCGAGACATTTTCCATTCAGGTTCCCACTGGGGCAATGCCACGCTACCTGGCTTTTGCCGGCAGAATTCATGTGGAGAAATTTTCCAGCGGCTCGCAACCGGCTTTGGAGATACGAGTTAATGATATCCCGATCAATGAATTGCGCTTAGTTAACAAAGGTGATTATTTTCATTTCAAAGATGAGCACCGGGTGCAATGGTTCTCCAATAACCGAACCATCACCTTGACATACTATCCGTGGAACAAGGCGCAAAATACACTAGATAAAGACTTTGTGCATGACTTTGTCTTCGACCTGGAGGGCTTGTTCAACCGGGCTGACAATACCATAAGTTTTATCAATAAATTCAAGGCTTTTCCAAATTCATCCATAGAAATCAAGAACGTGCGGCTGCTCAGCGGCGACTTTCCGCTTTCGCCTACTCTGAACGAGAAAAAACCGCGCAGCCTGGGATTGACAGACTTGCGCTGGCAAGCGGGCATGCCGCACAAAGGCGTAAATACAGCGCTTGATTGCAGCGACGACTTCGAGCAAGTCGCAGCACATATCGACTTTGCTCCAGGTAACCTCAAGTCGACACTGCCAGACATTGAATTGCTTCCCAATAACGCCATCTCCTTTAAGGCCGGGACAGCCGAAAATCTGATTGAATCATACTGGAAAGCCGAGGGCAAAGACGCACAGCCTACCGGGAAATCGACGTGGAGCACGCCAGACTTCAGCGTCTCCCGAGAAATCATCAAAGGGCCGCTCAGCTACACGGTCAAGGACACCATCCGCAACTTGACAGAGCGCGACCTGCCAGTGATTTTCGGCAATTCCATCAAAGTCGACTTAAGCAAACTGCGCGAATTCAGGACAGGCGGCGAAAAACAGAAAAACTTTACTTGCAATAACGACAACCTGGCTCACCGAGAGCTTGCCTTTACGCCATTGCATTTTTTCCGCTATGCCGACTCAGCCTTTGCTGTTTATATTGAAGACGCCTGCTACAGAAATCAATATTCAGCTATTGCAGTAGACGACAAACTGCACTTGGCCAATGACCTTTTCTACCTTGAACCCGGCAAAAGCTACACCACCGCCTGGAAACTCTACTTTACGCCGGATGCCAATTATTTCAGCATCTTGAACATTCTCCGACAAGACTATGATTTGTATCAGGAGATACCGGGCTTGTTCGGCTTCGTCTATCCGTTTAAGAACTCCGACGACTATGATCACTATTATCGCCAGCGCCTAAACAGTCCGGAACTGCTGCGCACTTTTTTTGAGCAGTCAGGCATCACTATACCTTGCGCGCTGCCTATAGCCAAGGATGACGCGCAGCAGCATGACGGCATATTCTACGGCAATGAAGAAAGCCAAGTATACGCAAAAGCCCTGGAGACACCGACGCGCCTGCTGCAAAACATGCGGGCAGCCGGCATAGAGCTTCCATTGCTGATGTATACTGATGTGCACTTGGTGCGCACCAGAAATGATTTTGACTATGGAGCGCAAAGCAAGTGGCAAGAACGACTCTCCGATAGCGTCATAAAAAATTATTTCGGCGGCACTGTGCCTTATCGGGCTGGACGGCTCTATCACGTCGCGCCGCGGCTGGATAATGCAAGCGGCAAGCAAATAAAAATAAATATGTCCTATATCCTGGACAAGGCGGGCTTCTCCGGCATTTTCTTAGATGAATGGAATCATTCTAGCGCCAGAGTGGCCTACAATCTCAATGATGGCTATAGCGCTTTATTGGATAAAAATGGGAAGATACGCCAAAAAATAGCGTTTATCCCGCTCTACTCCAAAGATTTCCTGCTCGAAACCGGCAAACAGCTCGCAGAAAAGGAAAAAATGGGGGTCAAGAATATAGTTTACGCCAATCAGTTTGACTGTCTTACTGAATTGATGCAATTGCCCATCTCACATTTTGTCGAGCCGGTGGCACATGAATATTGCTACCTGGTTCGCGCCGCCCAAGCCAGTCGCAGCCCATTGACACTAACTTGCAAAAGAAATACCACTGCCTGGAGCGATGTCAAATACTTCCTGCGCCATGGATTGGTGGTCTGCTTCTACGCAAGCAGAATGTACGGAGAACACCCGCTGAAAAAACTTTATCCGATTACCATCACGGAAATATATCCGGGCGTGGTAGTGGGAAAAAACAAGATTTTCACGAATCGCTCAGGGGTTTTTACTCTAAACAACCAAAAACGCTTGACAGCATATATTTATAGCGACCCGGAAGGCCAACTGAGCCGTCGCATTGTCGGCGATGCAAGCATTGAGCTTGAATTGAACCCGAATACGGAAGTCGCATTGATATTGAGCGAATAAAGGGCCGAGGGGAGAAATCCTCGCCCCTATTCTCACGCCTCTTCGATTTTCCACTCGGATATCTGTCTGGAGGCCGCGTCAAAATTCGCGCCGATGAGGACGATCTTCTTGCCGGCGTGCTGATATTTCTGATAATAGTCCTTTTCGCGGATTTGCGCCAGCGCTGCCTCGGCGTCCTGATTCATCTTGAATTCAAAGATGTAGATGCAGTCCCCTTCCCGGATCACGGCGTCGATTCGCCCGTCGCTCGTCCTCGATTCCGCCTCGATTTGCACGCCAAGCAGCAGGAACACCGAATAGAACAGTAGCTGGAACCGGCCTTCCGTGTCTATCACGATATCGTATTGCACGGCGGCAAAGAAGGTTTTCAGCAAGTCCATGAAGCGCTGGATGTCTCCCGTCTTGATCGCCTTGGCCATTTGGAATACATTGGCGCCGACGATTTCCTGCGGGATGGCGCTGTAATCACTGATCAGATAGGTCTTGAAGGCCTCCTTCACCTCGCGGTTGGGGAAGTCGAGGTAGTACTGCGTCATGCCAAATTCGACGAATGAGCTCTTGATCGTCAGATAGCCGGTTTGCAGCAGGAGTGCCAAGGGGTCAATCCGGTCGATCTCGAAGGCATTGAAGGCAAAGCCCAGAACCGGCTCGTTCAACGCCCGCTCAAAGTTGAAGTTCGCCTTCCGGATCACTTTCAGCAGGAACGAAGGCGTCCCCGTCGCAAACCAGTAGTTGGAAAATTCGCATTGGTTAAGGAAAAACTGCGCCAGGGACACCGGATTGTACACCGTCTCTGACTTTCCATGAAAACGATACCCATCATACCATGCCTTGATTTCGGCCAGGAGCTGTTCGCACGGGATGTTCAGTTTATCCACGGCGTCATCCAGGCGCTCGGCAAAGCATTTCTCGAATTCCTCCTGCGTGTAGCCGAGCATGGTGGCGTAGTCAGGATGCATCGTGATGTCAGTCAGGTTGTTGAGGTCGGAAAAGAGCGAGACATGCGAAAACTTGGTGACGCCAGTGACAAACACAAACCGCTCTAGGCTTTCGCATTTTTTGATCGTGGAGTAAAATCCCTTGAGGACATCCCGGCATGCCGCAGCTTCCGGAGTCGCCAGCGCATTCAGAATCGGCTTGTCATATTCGTCAAGAAGGATGACGACCGGGGCGCCAGCCGACGCAGCCACGTCACGAACCAAAAACTCAAAACGCATCGCATTGGACTGACCGCGTATCTCTACCCCGAAATGTTCTGCAAGGCCAGTTAGTATATCAAAAAGAAAATCTTCAAGTTCACCGGCATTTTTCGCATTGCAGTTCGCCATATCCAGATGAATGACTGGATATTCTTTCCAGTCGTATTTCTTTTTGCTGATGGCAAGGCCCTTGAAGAGGTCTCTCTTCCCTTGGAATATCGCCTTGAGGGTGGAGATGGTCAGCGACTTGCCAAAGCGGCGCGGACGGGACATGAAGTAAATGCCGGAAGCGGGCCGCACTAGTTTCCAGATATACTCCGTCTTGTCCACATAGAGATAATTGCCTCGTATGAGCTTCTCAAAGGTATAGACACTGCTGGTTAAATCTTTCATGTCTTGAATCCCCCAATATATATCCCCCAATATATTTATGATATGCCAACAAGCATACTGTAATATGGAAAGGAAAACATGCCAATGGAGTCGTGCCTTGCTGATAGAGCCGAGGAACGGGGATTATCCAGACCTGCCGAAAGTTGATTTATGGGACAATCCAGGTGCCGGTCTTGCCTTCCAGGGCGTCGCTGATATGCTCCGGATCGGTAATCAAGGCTTTCTTGCCGCCATTTTCAAGGAATTCAATGCTGGCCTGAATCTTTGGCAGCATGCTTCCTGACGCAAAATGGCCTTCGGCAGCGTACTTCTTGGCTTCTGCGACGGTCATTCGATCCAGCCACTTTTGCTCTGGTGTGTTGAAATCAGTAGCCACCTTTTCGACGGCGGTGCTGATCACAAATAAATCCGCCCCGATCAATTTTGCCAGCAAGGATGAACCGAAATCCTTATCAATCACAGCGTCGACGCCAGCCAACGTGCCATCCTCAAGCTCAATCACAGGGATGCCGCCACCACCCACGCCGACCACTGTAAAGCCAGCATCGATCAGGTTATGGATTGCCTCAGCCTCGACAATTGAGATTGGACGTGGCGAGGGCACAACTCGGCGCCAGCCGCGGCCGGCATCTTCCACCACGGTCCAACCGTCGTTAGCTCGGCGTGATTTTGCCTCAGCCTCTTCCATGAAACTGCCGATAGGCTTAGTGGGATGTTCAAAGGCCGGATCGTGCTTGTCAACAAGCGCCTGGGTAACGACCGTTACCGCGACTTTGTTGATCCCACGGCGCTTGAATTCGTTGTGCAAAGCCATTTGGAGCATGTACCCGATGCCGCCCTGGGTGTTCGCACCACAGTAGTTTAGCGGGACTTCATGCAGAACTTTCTTTGCCAGTTCAGAGCGGCGCAAGTTAAAGCCGACCTGGGGACCATTGCCGTGGGTGATAACCACATCCCAGCCGTTTTCAATCATGTCCACGATGTGAATCATCGTGTCTTTTACACAATTGTATTGATCCTGAACGGTTTGCTGGGCTTTATCCTTGATTAGTGCGTTGCCGCCAACCGCAACAACTGCAATTCCTTGCTTTGCCATACGTTAACCTGAACTTCCCCGTGATTGAAAAAAATAAGCACGACGCCTGAGTTGCTACTGCGCCTATTTGGGCGCCTGGCAAGCAAACGCAGTAAAATTGACTTCCTCTGATTTTGCCTCTTAACATAACCGCAATCTAGAAAATCTCCTCATGCAAAATCAGCTTTTTGTCATGTTTTGACTGAAACTGCCAACGTCCACTGCCCATCGCCTGCTAAAATCCACTGTACACTAACCGATCCGCAGGCTAAAAATGACGTTTTTACTGCCTGGGGAATAATTTTTTCAAAAAAAGTTTTTTATGGCTTGACTTCCATATATAATAGCAAATATAATAACGGCAGGTTAATTTTTTGCAAGGATTTTCCGATGGCTACTCGTAAATACCAGGAACTGAGCAAGACTCTGGAGGCCTATATTCGGAACAGGTGTCCCGGTGGTGGTCGTCTGCCTGGGATGTTGCAGCTCAGCAAGGAATTAGGCGTGCATCACGTCACTTTGCGGAAAGCGATTCGCCTGCTGGAGGATCGTGGATTGGTGACTGTTGACGGCACCCGCGGCACCTTTGTCAATATTCGTTATGACGGCAAAGCTGCTGAGATGCCGACAATTGGGATAATTGGGATGAATAGCCTCCGCTCCATTTCAAACTTGAATGACAAATACAAAGACTTTGGCTGCCGCCTGGTGTCCATCGGCATTCCCCGAGGACTCGCGCCAGCCAGCGAAGCCGACTTTTTGTTGCAGACGCCGCTGTCCGGCGCCATCTTTCTCGGCTCCAGCGGCCGTAGGGACTTAATGCTTTGCTTGCGTGAACACAGTCTCCCGGTAGTCGGCAATATCCAAGACGGCCTTCCATGGATGAACGGGGTGGAATTCGCCCATTACGACAGTTACCGCGTTGCCTTGCGACATTTGCGCGAATTGCAGCATCAGCGCATCGCCTTCATTGAAACACGGCGTTCGCCAGAATTTCAATTTTACCTGGATAACATCCGTCGCGCCTTTGTTGATGAGCTGGGCGATTTTTTTGCCCCGGAACTGTTCCAAGTGCAAGATGACGTAGACGAACTGTATCGTCTTCATGGCGAGAAATATCTTGAAGTCTTTTTTGCCAAACACATGAATTTCTTTCTCAATCTGCCGGAACCACCCACTGCCCTGATCATCATTGACAGTTATTTGCAAGCCGGCAGGGATTTTCTGCGGGAACGCGGCATTCGTATTCCACAAGACCTTTCGGTAATTTTGGCTTGCTCCCCTCACCAGCGGGATTCTTTTTACAGCAACATGTTAGTTTGCCAGGATGACCTCGTCGAATGGGCCATTCCACGACTGCAGAACATCCTGGCCGGCACGCCGCTGCCTATTGAAAAGAAACTTATCCCTATGCAGTTTTACCCTGGACAAAGCACGATCCCATGTCCGGCCGCCATAACTAAGTGATAAACAAAAACGCCCTGGAGTCCTTCCGAACTATTTGAAAAATCTTCTTTAACAAATAAATGACCAAAAGTTTAACGGATTGCTGCGCATATTTTTTAACCCCCAAAAAAGGAGAGAGAGCCAATGAAAACGAAGACTTCCACCCGGTTTACTTTAATTGAGCTCCTTGTCGTGATTGCGATCATCGCGATTTTGGCAGCGATGCTGCTGCCGGCCTTGAGCAAGGCCCGTGGCACCGCCCGCAAAATCAGCTGTTGCAACAACCTCAAGCAAATCGGTCTGGCCAGCAATATCTACACGATAGAGAATGACGATTTCATTGTCCAGGCAAAGACCAGCAGAACCAACCAAAATTCATACACTTGGTGGCATACCCTGGCGCCATATCTTGGTTCATCAAGCACGCTGACGACTAGCCAGAATCAAAGCACCTGGCCGCCCAATGGTCAGTGGTACATCACCTACTATCCCATTCCCAAGGTCTATAGCTGCCCGAGCTTCAGCGCTGAGGAAATCGCCTTGAATCAACTCCTTCCGTGCGTCGTCGGGATGCATTATGGCATCAATCGGCATTTGGCCGCATACGATGGCGCCGCTGATGGCTCTCATGTCAAATCGGTGAAATTGTCTCAGCTGGGCAGCAGCGCAGCGACGGCAACGGCCCATTCCGATTATCGGAATGGGAGCAGTATCTGGCTGTTTTCCGAACACAACTCCGATTCCTCCAACCGCTATGTAATCCGGGATGGAGATATCAATGTCACACGACACTCGATGAGGGTCAATTCCTGCCTGGTTGACGGCAGTGTGCAGAGCATCCGCCCAATTTACAGCGCCTACTTTGGAGGTGGCACTTACTATGTCCACCCCAAAGAATACCGCTACTTGTACCTTCAACTCCCCTACTGACACTTGAATGCAAACGCCTGCACGACGTCCCAAAGAAAGGAAAAATTTCTTTATGAGAAAAGTTTTATTATATTGTTTTTTGGCTGTGAGCATAATTACTGCGCATGCCTTTGACCCCATTGTTTATGATTTCACTAAAAGGAACATCGTCAAGCCCTTTCCGCGCGAGCTTGCCGCCAGCCTGACTTGGGGCGAAGAGGGATACCAGATGAACAAAACTGCGGATCAGACAATGTTTTCCGCCTATTTTTATCTGCAAGCTCCGGCTGATGCCAAAGCGATGAAATACGCTTTCACCTACCGCAACAGCCCCGGGGCCATCCCGCAGCTGAACCTGTCTTTCAATAAAAAAGGCGGAGCCAATGGCAGTAATGGCATGACAAAAGCTTCCTTTCCTTCGTCAACTGAATGGGCCACCCACGAAGTGCTAATCACTATCCCGGCGGGAACCGAAATGATTCAATGCATCCATTCCGCTATGGAAGACGCCTACAAGCTGGCGTTCAAGTCCGTCACCGTGACTTATCTCTCGGACACCTTCGATATTACCCCCGCACCAAATGGATTTTCCGCCAAACTTCCCCCTTCGCAATGGCAAGGCGTGCCGGAACTGCCCGGATTTTATCTCTGCGTCACCGCCGAACCGGCCCGCGAGCAAACCAGCCTGAAGTTGACTTGGGACAATGATGCGCTCTATGTGGGCTTTATGGCAAACATCAAATCTCGGGGAGTCCTGCAAGCCAAAGTCAAGGACAGCAAGCCGGACGCCGCCATTTTCAGCGATGACTGCCTGGAATTGTTCCTGCATGCGCCAGCGCGCAACCTCGCCTGGCAATTCGCCGTCAATGCCAATGCCAGTCGCTTTGACGCTGAAGTGAAACAAGATGTCCCCGGCGATCCATGGAGAGTCAAAAGCGCCTGGAATGGAGACTGGGATGTCGTGAATTTTCTGGAGGAAAACCGCTGGGAAGCCACGTTCACCATCCCCTGGAAAACCCTGGGCTTTGACGGCGTCCCCAAAACCGCCATCGGATTCAATGCCGGACGTGAAAACAAATCCGGCCAGGAAAATTCACAATGGAACGCCTATGACGGCAACTTCCATGCAGTTGAAAAATACGCCTCGCTTGACTTCAGCAACGGCAAAATCGAACGCACCCGCCGGGTTGACAGCGTCTCCTACCTGATTGACCGCCCGAATGCACAATATGAGGCGCTGCTCAGCCATGAACCCGGTAATTTCCGCACCGGCACCTGGGGAATCGCACTGCTCAGCGTCTTTCCGGAAAAAATCCGCCAGCTGTACTCAGACGAAGAAGTGCTGGAGTGGCAGGACAATCTGCTGGCAGC